>UQRG01000171.1 GCA_900543365.1 uncultured Eubacterium sp.
ATGCCTAATAAGCAAGAAACAGAGGTACAGTTATTAAGAATCTTAAGTAACTCACCTTTACAGTTAGAGGTAAGTTTTTTACATATGGAAAGCCATATATCAAAAAATACATCAGAGGAATATTTGGCAGAATTTTATAAGGTTTTTGATGATGTTAAGAATTTAAAATTTGATGGTATGATTATAACTGGTGCTCCAGTCGAACAAATGCCTTATGAGGAAGTTAATTATTGGCAAGAGCTTACTAATATTATGGAGTGGAGTAAGGTTAATGTACATAGTACATTTCATATTTGTTGGGGGGCTCAAGCTGGTTTATATTATCATTATGGTATACCTAAGTATCAACTTGATAAGAAAATGTTTGGTGTATTTCCTCATACAAAGGTATATAAGCATGTTGACTTGCTTAGAGGCTTTGATGATATATTTTATGTGCCACATTCAAGGCATACAGAAGTGAGGATTGAAGATGTAAAAAAAGTAAAAGAGCTTAATATTCTTTCAATGTCTGATGAATCTGGTCTTTATATTATAGCTAATAACGATTTTAGCCAAATTTTTGTTATGGGACACTCAGAGTATGAAACTGATACATTAGCTAATGAATATTTTAGAGATAAAAATAAGGGTCTTGATGTTGAAATTCCTAAACATTATTTCAAAAATGATGACCCCGAACAAGGACCAATTGCTTTATGGAAAGCCCATAGCAGCCTTTTATATACAAATTGGCTCAACTATTGTGTATATCAAAATACACCTTTTGATATTAATAAAATTGGTAATAGGAATAAATAGTAGTAGGGTATAGTATTAAGCTATACCCTATGTTTTTATATAAAACATTAATCCTTTATTACAAAAATTCTATTTACTTGATTTTTGCTGTCAAATGTATTAATATAATAAGTAATGTTTAATTATAAGTATGCACAAGGAAGTTATGGGTATGGATTTATTTGAATATCAAGCTGAAACAAAATTGAAAAATGAAAGCCCACTTGCCGCTAGGCTTAGACCTCAAAGTTTAGATGATTTTGTAGGACAAGAGCATATTGTTGGTAAAAATACATTACTATACAGAGCAATTAAGGCTGACAAACTTTCTTCAATTATATTATATGGTCCTCCAGGAACAGGAAAGACTACTTTGGCTAGAGTCATTGCTAACAGTACAAAAAGCGAGTTTATGCAAATAAATGCGACTACAGCAGGTAAAAAGGATATAACTGATACTGTTGATAGAGCAAAAACGCTTTTAGGTGGCTATGGTAAGAAATCTATTCTTTTTATAGATGAGATACATAGATTTAATAAAACACAACAAGATACTTTACTTCCTTTTGTTGAAGATGGTACACTTGTTTTGATCGGTGCAACAACTGAAAATCCTTATTTTGAAGTAAATAAGGCACTTGTTTCAAGAAGTATTGTTTTTGAACTTAGACATTTAACCGTTGATAATATCAAAACTATATTACTAAAAGCCTTGAATAATAGAGAAAAGGGACTTGGTGCATATAACGCTGAAATAGACGCAGATGCTCTTGATTTTTTAGCAAATACAGCAAATGGTGATGCAAGAGTTGCATTAAATGCTATTGAACTGGCTGTACTTACAACAGATAGAAATGATAAAGGCAAAATACATATAGACATAGAAACAGCTCAACAATGTATTCAAAAGCGTGCATTAAACTATGACAAAAATGGTGACAACCATTATGATACAATATCTGCTTTTATTAAAAGTATGAGAGGCTCTGACCCTAATGCTGCTATATATTATTTAGCTAAAATGCTTTATGCAGGGGAAGACCCTAGGTTTATAGCAAGAAGAATTGTAATATGTGCTTCAGAAGATGTTGGTAATGCAAATCCAATGGCATTAGTTGTGGCAAATGCTGTGGCTCAAGCAGTTGAATATCTTGGTATGCCAGAATGTAGGATTAATCTTGCTCAGGCTGCCTCTTATGTTGCTTGTTCTCCAAAAAGTAATTCTGCAATTATGGCTATTGATAATGCTCTTGAAGATGTTAAGAATATACAAACTTCGGGAGTACCAAATCATTTGAGAGATAAACATTATCCTGGTGCTATTAAACTTGGACACGGCATAGGATATAAATATGCCCACGATTATCCTAACCATTATGTTAAGCAACAATATTTGCCTGACGAATTAACTGATAAAAAATACTATGAATTAAGTGATAATGGGCAAGAGGCTAAATTGAAAAAGTGGTTAAATTTTATAAAGGAGAAAGAAAATGAGTAAAAAATACATATTATCTATAGTTCTTTCTGTTGTTTTAATATTGCAAATTATTAACTTGAACCCAGTAAAAACAGAGGCAGATTCAGTTAATGATACAGCAACATCAGAAAAAGTAGAAAACAATGAAAGAATGTCTGGTATATGGGTATCAACAACTTTAAATCTTGATTATCCAACAACTAAAACTAAAAATTCAGATACATTAAAGTCCGAAGCTGATGCAATAATAAATAACTGTGCTGATATGGGCATAACAGATATTTTCTTTCAAGTAAGACCTGCATCAGACTCTTTTTATAAATCAAATATTTATCCTTGGAGTCAATGGTTGACAGGTTCTCAAGGTACTGCTCCGGATAATAATTTTGACCCATTACAATATTGGATTGACCAAGCACATAGCAAAGGCATTAAGCTACACGCTTGGATAAATCCTTACAGAGTAACAAATAACACAAATTTAACATTAAATGATTTAGCTGTTACAAATCCTGCTAGACAGCATCCAGAATGGGTTATTGCTCACGAAGGAAAACTTTATTTTGACCCTGCTGTACCAGAAGTTCAAAATCTTGTTGTTAGTGGCGTTGAAGAAATTGTAAAAAATTATAATGTAGATGGTATACATATGGACGATTATTTTTATCCTGGAAGTTCATTTAATGATGGGAGTTCTTATGCTAAATATGGCAATGGTAAGGATAAAAATGATTGGCGTAGAGAAAATGTAAACACTCTTGTAAGTAATTTACATAATAAAATAAAATCAATTAAAAGCGATGTTGAGTTTGGTATAAGTCCTGTTGGTGTATGGGCAAATAAAAAGAACAATCCTTTAGGTAGTGACACTTATGGTTCAGAATCTTATTATAAAAACTATGCAGATACAAGAAAGTGGGCACTTGAAGGCTGGATTGATTACATAGCACCTCAGATTTATTGGGAAATAGGCAATAAAACAATTGATTATAAAACTGCTGTTCTTTGGTGGGCTGATACTT
>UQRG01000172.1 GCA_900543365.1 uncultured Eubacterium sp.
AAGAAAAGATGCAATTATTATTTTTTTAACAAATTATGATAATTATGTCTTTCAAGGTTATGAGGTAGGAGCATTTAGATATATACCTAAGTCTAAAATAGATGAAAAACTTTTGCTTGGGGTAACAAAGGCTGTAAATATCATTGAAAATATTAATAAAGGTAAGTTTTTGAGTTTTAGTCCTGATAAAAAAAGAATAGTAAAAATAGATTTGAATAGTGTTATTTACTTGGAAAAGTGTGGCAAAGAAGTTATCTTTAATACAATACATAATGATAAAATTTCAATAAAGATAACAATGGCGGAAATAGAAAAACAAATTAGCTCTTATGGCTTTATAGAAGTTAAAAAGGGTATCGTTGTAAATGTTGCTTATGTGGAAAAGTTGGAAGGATTGGCAATTGTTATGAAAAATAACAAGGTGCTATATATGAGCAGAGGTAAAGCTGATTCTGTAAGAAAGAATTTGTTGCGTTATTGGAGTAAATAAGTATGAATATATTATTTTTTTTAATTGAAATAATTGCTACATTTAGCGAAGGCTTTATATGGCTTTTGTGTGGCAAAAGAGTCTTTAAAAGTGATACAAATGTATTTAGAATATTGTCAGCAAGTTTGTTATTTACTATTGTTGTAGCATATTTAAATTCTATTAAATTAGTATCACAAAGCACAATGGCTATAGTTATAATAATATATGGTATATTAATGTATATTCTATTTAACAAGAAGATTATATATACATTATCTTTTGGTGCTACTTGTATGATTTTGCAATTAGCAATAGAAATGCTTGTAATATGTTCTGTTGGTATAGTTACTAACAATCCTAATTACATTGAAAATATATTAACAGCATCAAACATATATAGAATAGAATTGATGATATTTTTAAAAGTTTTAATGATTTTGCTGTATTTTGCAACAAGGAAACTTTTTGATAAAATTGATTATACAATATTTAAAAATCCCATATATATTATTTTTAATATTGTAGGTATAGCTTTGGTTTTAGTTGTTTCAAAGTCTATTGATAGTAATAGTTTACAAGATGCTAAATTTGCTATTTTATTTATGTTTGTTGCCTTTTTAATTATTGTAGGCTTAATTATTTATTTAGCTAATAGTCTTGTTAATAAACAACTTCAATTAAAAGAAAAAAGTTATATTGATTTAAAAAATGGTATTTTAGAAAAGGATTTAAAGAATATTAATAAACTTTATATTGAAAATGCAAAGAATTTTCACGAATTTAAACATCATTTAGATGTACTTAATATAATGCTTGGAAATGGGCAATATGACAAAATGAAAGAGTATATGTCTAATTTAAAGCCTAGTAATAAATATAAACCAGAGTTTATAACTGAAAATCAAATTGTTAATATGGTTATGAATGTTAAGTATAATGAGATAAAAGAAAAGGACATAGATTTTAAATATGACCTTGAAATGTTATCAGTACTAAGCATAAATGATAATGATTTATGTAGTTTGTTATCTAATTTAATGGATAATGCTATTGAGGCTGCTGAAAAAGTAGACGAAGGTGAGATAAGCTTTTCAATGAAAGTTCCTGGTGATTTTGCAGTATTAAAGTTGACAAACAGTTGTAATGAAGTTAATGTTAATGATTTGAAAACTAATAAGTTAGGCAATCACGGTTGGGGCTTAAAGGTTATTGACGACATTGTCAGTAAATACAGTGGAGCTATTGAAAGAGAATATAAAAACAATATATTTACAACTAAAATTATGTTGCCTTTTAAGGCTACTAATTAATGTAAATCTACTATAAATTTTAAAGGGTAAAGGGGGAATTTAATGTGGATACAATATTGGCATATTGTTCAAATAAATTAGCAAAATATAGTCAATATGATAGTGAAATAATTAAATTTGCTATGAAACTTTGGCTTGCTGCTATAGGTCAATCATTATTTATGATGTTAATATCCTATATGTTTTTTGATATTAAATACTTCTTTTACTTTTTTATGTCGTTTTTCCCTTTAAGATTGTTAATTGATGGTTATCATAGCAAAACTTTTTTAAAGTGTTTTACTATAAGCACATTAACATTTGTAGTTATTTGCGTTTTAAGTAATTTGGCTTTTAATTATGGATTGTTAAAGTTTCCGTTAATTGTCTTATTTGTTGTATCAATAATAATTCTTATATATAAGTCATTTGTTAAAAGTGAAAGAACTATGTTGTTTTTATTTATGAGAGTTAGTTATATTTTGGCAATTACGGCATTTGTAATTGCACATTTCTTAATTGATAATATAAATATAAGTGTACATATATGGGTTACTATTATTTCATTTAGTACTGTATTTATATTAAATATACTAAGGAGGGAAAGTTAAATGAGAAAGGCAATTAGTTTATTTACAATGGTTCTTGTGGCTTTATGTGTTTATGGTCCAAGTATTCCATCTGCTGGTTATGTTTATGAACCAGAAATGCCTGAGCAGTTAAAAAAGCTTAGAGAACAGGTATCAAAGTAAGATATTAACTAAAAGGAGCTATCTTTTGATGGCTCTTTTTTGTTGTAATAAAGTATATTTTTTTTTATATTATATATAGAGGTGAAAATATGACTGACCAATATATTAAGGGAGAAAGAGGCGTAAAAACCATAGATAATTTAATAAAAACTGCATTTGAGCCAGTTGGTAAAGTAATGTATATTTACGGTGGGGGTTGGAATGATACTGATACTTGTGGTGGCAAAGAAACTATGACTTTAGGTTTAAGCAATAGTTGGCTTGAGTTTTCATCAAAACAAGATAGTAGCTACAACTATAAGGACTATGATTATAAAAAGGATATATCGGTTATTCATAATGGACTTGATTGTTCAGCTTATGTTGGCTGGGTTATTTATAATGTGTTTAATGATGGCAGAAATTATGTTACTAACTCTTACAAAATGGGACAAATGCTCTCTAGCTTAGACTATGGATTTGTTATTGACAAAAATAATATAAAAGAAATAAAAAGAGGAGATATAATGTTTAGTAATTGCAGTGATTGTAAGCATATATATATTGCTCTTAAAACTTGTAAAGATGGTAGTGTTATTTTGCTTCATTCAAGTCCTCCTGGAGTACAGCTAAGTGGTACCTATACTCCTAGTGGTAATAAAAATTCGTTGGCTGTAAATTTTGCTACTAAATATATGAAGAAATATTATCCTGATTGGTATAATAGATTTCCTGATAATGCCAGAGATGAAAGATATTTGAACCATTA
>UQRG01000173.1 GCA_900543365.1 uncultured Eubacterium sp.
AGTTATAAGACTAAATTCATCAGCCTGGTGGTCTCAACCCCTTTCATTTGTTTTGTTATAACCATTTGGTTATCTTGTATATATATAATAACCTATTAGTTATATTTTGTCAATAGTTTTTGTAAATTTTTTTACCTAAATCTTCAACAATTTTTGCAATCAATTTTTTAGCACATTACACAAAAACCTTGAAAATCCAAAGACTTTCAAGGTTTTTAATGCTATTTCAAACTTTTAAGTTTTGTATTAGGATACAATCCATTGTCACTAAAGCTACTTTGCACAGCACTACCATAATTAGCACTCATAGTAAGCTGACTAACTCTATTACTTATACTAAAATTGCTAAATTTCAAATCTGGTTTTATATAACCTCTCTTCATTACAATTCTCCTTTTTATATAGAATATGTTGTTGTATACAATGACGGTGTAGAAATAAGTATCCAATCTCCATAATAATCGGGATTTGCATTACTACCAGCATAATGCTTCCTAGTCCAAATTCCTACATTAGCCTCCACATTTTTAATCTCGACACCAAAGAAACCAATGTTTCCACCCCATTTAATACCACCATATTTAGAGTCTGAAACATCTCCATTAAGATAATTACTATAATTACCATCAACTGATGAACCAACAACAATATCAACAGAATTAGCATCATATTCTTTGTCTTGGTCAGTTACTTTCTTACCATTCCACCATATACCTTTATAATACATTGTTGAAGTTTTGATATATGTAACATTTGATGGATTGTCATTGGTCTTATCCTTCTGAATACAAATATCAAAGCCTACAGAATCATACATTGAAAGCATCTTTTCCTTATCTGTTTCTTCATCATATCCCCACTTAAATCCACCAGTTAAAACAATACCATATCTAGCACTGTCCTCACCTACAGAGTCATTTTCTCTATATATAAATGAATCTCTAGTTATTTTTGAAAATTCTAATGTTACCGTATCATCTTTATTATAAGTATCAGTTTTGTTATCAGCTTTTTCAATTCTATAATAAATACCATCAAGTTTTAATAAAAAGTTAGAACTAATGTCTGGATTTGCATTGTATTCACTAATAGCTTTAGTTAAGTAAATATTTAGTTTATTTGAAGCATTTTTTGCACCATTCAAGTCTAAGCCATCAACTACAACTGTAATTGAATTTTTATGTTTTAAATCTTTGTCACCAATTATTCTAACTGTTGAATCACTAATTCTAAGTTCACCAATTTCAATACTACCACTTAAAGTAATATCACTATTGGTATAAATATCACTTCTTGATTGACCAGAATTACCATTTTCATCATAGTTTTTATTTGACCTTATCTGTGCATCACATTTTTCAGTAAATATTAAATTTGAACCATTAAATAGTGTTATTGCACCTGTGTTTTGCCAATAGTCTTTAGTTTCATTATAATAAATATCAACTTTATCAATAACTATTTTGCAATTGTCAGTAGCACCAATCAAACTGTTACAATAATTTTGAGTAATATCAGCACCATCTATTTTAATTGTTGATATGTCACTTCCTTCTAATGGTTCAATTAAGCCATAAAATCCTCCATTATGCCACCTGGTATAATGGTCTACAACATAATTCCTTACTAATGCAACTTTATTATTTATATTAATATTGCCACCCTTAACAGCAATAAATGCACCAAATTGATTAGCCATATTTTCGCCATTTATATAAGGACTCAATGTTTTTGTTTCATCATTAAATTTAAACCCACCGTCAAATATAATAGAATCCTTATCATTATTTGAACCTATTGTTAATGTAGCTCCATCTGTAACTGCAATAAAATTTTCTAAATATAAACTAGTCCATTGATTTGAAGTAGTTGCATAATTTTCTGTATCTCTTATTATTGAATATCTTTTATCACCGTTAGATTTTAAAGTTACATTAGTATTACTTCCACTTAAAATAGGAGTTTTGTAGTTATCATTTTTATATAAGCTGCCAGTTGTAGGTATATCGTCTGCACCAATGTAATAATTATCATTAAGTAAAATTGTAGCCGTGTTGTTATTAGCCAATGTTATTGCTTCAAGAAAGGTCATACAGTTTGTTGTTGTTCCATCATCAAGAAAAACAGTAAACATTGGATTTTCCTTTATTTCATTACCACCAGTACCATTTTTAATAAAACCAATGCTATAAATTTTTACCTTTGAACCAACTGAATATATGTAATAAGTCTTATCACTTTCTACTTGAAAACTCTCATCTATTTTTATATCCTCAATTCCTGTATTTTTATATGTATAATTACAAATATATGTTGTTTTACCCTTACCCACTCCTGCTTCTATCAACAGTTTACCATTTGAAGGTGCTTTAAATGCAACATAAGCTCCAGACTTAGGCTTGTGGTTTTTTATAACAGGGTTACTTGCACCTTGTACATATTCGCCTTTTTCATTATATGTAAATTTTTCACCTGCATATAAGTTATTTTTATCATCATTATCAATTCCATTAGTCAAATCCCAAGTTGTAGCTTCAACTAAAACTTCTGTAGTTACTTCCTTTTCCAATTCTGTATTATTTTCAGTAGTAGACTCAACATATACACCAGTACTAATTTCTTCACTATCAATTATAATAATATCATCATTGGTATCTTCTTCTGTTTTTGCATCATCAGCATCATCAATAGTATCATTGGCAATAGGTGCAAATGTTTCACTTTCAGTTACCTCCTCTGTTAATTCCTCTGATACTTCTTCTGAAGTTTCCTCAACAATTTCGTTTTCTAACATAATATCACCATTATCAGCTATAGCATCATCAACAATTTTGTCACTTGCTTCAAGGTTGTCCATTATGTCTTGAAAATCTACAACTGTTGTCAAAGGCATTTCCTCAGCCATAGCAGTTAGACAGACATTAAATGTCATAAGTATTGCTATAAATAAAGCACATAAATTTTTCATATTAGTTACCCTTTCTCAATTCTATATTTATTGTATGTAAACAATTATATACATATTCATATATTATACATATTTTAATAATTTGTTTCAATAGTAAATAATTATATTTTTTATTAAAATTTTAGCAAATTTATTTACATTTTGTTAAAATTAGTTGATTGTCTTGAAAAATGCTTGATTTACGGGCATATTCGCAGGTTTGCAGATTGATTTTACTACTCATTTACTACTTTTAACGAATTGAGCCTTGATATGCAAAAGCACCTG
>UQRG01000174.1 GCA_900543365.1 uncultured Eubacterium sp.
TATTACGGAGTTATATTTGCTGTGCTTATGCTTGTGACCTTTGTGCCAGCAGTATCTTTGTGGTTGCCTAGATTGTTGGGGTATTAAACATTAATTTTAATTTATAACATTAAAGGGGCGAACAATGCTCGCCCCTTATAAATAGTGTAATAATTATTAACTAAAAATAATTGTAAAATTGAATTTACTTAATTATATTAAACTAATCATCTAAATATTTTCAAGTTCTTTTTCAATATCTGCTCTTTTAACAGTACTAAGAGCAGAAATATAACCACTATTAGCTTTTTCAAAATATTCCTTTGCTTTTTCTTTATTACCTTCAGCTTTAGCTATTAATCCCATATAATAAAGGCTTTCAGTCATTCCAGCTCTATACTGTAATGCTTTTTCAAAGTATTCTTTAGCCTTGTTATTATTACCTTTTACATAATAAATTTGACCTAAATTGTCCCAAGCAGGAGCATATTCTTTATTGTCATTAAGGGCTTTATTTGTAAGTTCTTCTGCTTTATCAAATTCCTTTTTTAGTAGATAAAAATATGCAAGAGTTGTAAGAGTGTTTGGATTAATATAATTAAATTTATTCTGTAAATCCTCAATAGTTTCAATAGCTTTATCAATATTGCCAAGTACCCAATAACAGCTAGATATTGCAAGGGGAATAAGTTTGTCAAAAAGAACTTTAGTATTTATTTTTTCTGCCCTTTGAAATACTTTCAAAGCCTCATCAGCTCTGCCTTCGTGGAGAGCATCAAGAGCATAGTTATAAAGTGCTTTAACATTTCGTGTATTTCGCTTTACTGCTAATGTATAAAATTTTTTCGCTTTATCAGGTTTTCTAAAGAAGTAATACATATTACCTATCATACCTAAAACATAGTTATGACAAACAGTGGCACTAATTAATAAAAATAACAATAATGCCGGAATAAGATACCATTCAGATAATTTTAAAATATGGACAAGTATTATAAATGCCAACATAAAATAGCCTAAAAGCATACCTTTCCAGTACTTTACAAGGTCAAGTTTTTGTTGTTTTTTGCTCATTTCTTTTTCTTCCTTCTCGTTTTAGTTCTTTTCTTTTCAACGGAATAGCCAAACTTACCAAATTTTTTGCCAAGTCCAAAGTATTCGCCGTGGGAATAACATATTGGTTTGGACTTTTCAAAATTGAATTTACCTGTTTTGTCCATATATTTTTCGTCAGCCAATACACCAACAACTTCAGCTAAAAATGCGTGGTGAGTGCCAAGTTCAATAATCTCCTTAACTTTACATTCAATTGAAATTGGACTTTCTGCAATTATTGGGCAATTAAGATGTGGGGCTATTTCTTTAGTAAGTCCCATTTCCTTAAACTTGTCATAATCTCTGCCACTTTTTACACCACACCAATCTGTAGCTTTTGCTAATTCTTCTGTTGTAACATTGATTACAAATTCTCCGGTTTTTTTAATTATATCGTAGGAATGTCTGCCGGGACGAACAGAAATATAAGTCATTGCTGGATTTGTATTTATTGTGCCAGTCCAAGCTATTGTTATAATGTTGCTGTTTTCCATATTACCACAGCTAACCATAACAACTGGAACTGGATAAAGTATAGTTCCGGGTTTCCAAATTTGCTTTGCCATATATGCCTCCAAATTGTTTTTATGTATAGTATACAATATTTTTTTGATATTTTCAATTGATATTAACAAGATAAAATGTTAAGATATAATAAAGATAATAATAAAAAAATAAATGAGGATTAAATATGAATTTACCACAAGAATATACAGAAAAAATGAAAAAACTTTTAGGTGACGAATATGGTGCTTATATAGAGAGCTTCAACCAAGAAAGATTGTATGGTTTAAGAGCGAATACACTTAAGATTTCTCCAGAAGAATTGAAAAATAGTGTTGATTGGGAGCTTACCCCTGTACCTTGGTGCAAAGAGGGTTTTTATTATGATGGTGAAAATATAAGACCAGCAAAGCATCCTTTTTATAATGCTGGTTTATATTATATTCAAGAACCATCAGCTATGTCAACTGGTGCTATGTTACCTGTTGAAAAAGGTGATAGAGTTATTGACCTTTGTGCTGCTCCCGGGGGAAAAAGTACACAAGTTGCGGCTAAGTTAAAGGGTAAGGGCGTACTTGTAAGTAATGATATAAGCACATCAAGATGTATGGCACTTCTTAAAAATATTGAGGTTAATGGTGTGCCTAATGCTATTATTACAAATGAGGACCCAACTAGACTTGCTGAAAGATTTGAAGGCTTTTTTAACAAAATTATTGTTGATGCTCCTTGTAGTGGCGAAGGTATGTTTAGAAAAGATGAATCAGCAGTTAAAAGCTGGGAAACTCATAAAACTGAATTCTGTTGTGAACTTCAAAGAAGTATATTAAAGGCAGCGGCAAAACTTCTTGCAGGTGATGGTATAATTGCCTATTCAACTTGTACTTTTGCACCTGAAGAAGACGAAGGAATGATACAAGAATTTCTTAATGAAAATCCGGATTTTGAGCTTATGAACTTTGATAAAAGTGGTGGTTTTATAGATGGTAGACCTGATTGGGTGGAAAATGGCAGTGAAGAATTGAAAAAATGTGGCAGGCTTATGCCATATAAAATAAAGGGTGAGGGACACTTTTTCTGCCTTTTACATAAAAAAGGTGAAGATATAGTTAAGGAACCTCTTAAGGATAAGACTGCACCTAAAAAACTTTTGTCAGATTATTTTGACTTTATGAAAGAAAATATGAATATAGATATTAGTGATAATCTAGTACTTCATAAAGAAAGTCTTTTCTCTGTGCCATATTGTCTTGATTTAAGCGGATTAAGAGTGAAAAGGAGTGGTTTGTATTTAGGTGATTGTAAAAAGAATAGATTTGAACCTAGCCAAGCCTTTGCTATGACACTTAAAAAAGAAGATGTAAAAAATTCTATAGATTTTGAACTTGATGATGAAAATTTGGCTAGATATATGAGAGGGGAAAGTTTTGCTGTAGATTGTAATGATGGTTGGGCTTTAGTTTGTATTAAGGGCTATCCCTTAGGTTGGGGTAAGGTTCAAAAAGGTAGATTGAAAAATAAATATTTGCCTAGCTGGATGAATTAACTGTATTTGATAAGGTTGTAATTAACGAAAGGTATAATTTATATAATTAATAATAAAATAGAGATTAGTATAATTATCTATATATACTAATCTCTGTT
>UQRG01000175.1 GCA_900543365.1 uncultured Eubacterium sp.
TAATTATCACCTCAACTAATTATACCATAAAAAAACAAAAAAGCCCAGTTAAACTTGACTTTTTCGACAATCTGAAAACTGCATAGAAATATGCAGTTTTTTCTGTATATTGATTTTAAAGTTTATAATATGTTATAATTAAACTAAATTTTGTGTTTATATAGGAGAAAATAATGAAATTAGCAATAATAGGTGGTGGTGCATCTGGTATGGTGGCAGCTATTGAGGCATCACGAACTAATAAAGATATTGAAATTGTTATACTTGAAAAACTTGATAGAGTAGGTAAAAAGATACTTGCTACGGGTAATGGCAGGTGTAATTTTAGTAATATGAACACCTCTATTGATAATTATTATGGTAAAGAGAGAAATTTTGCATCTTATGCTCTTAATAAATTTGATGTACAAAATACCATTAATTTTTTTAATAATATTGGGGTGTTTCCTAAGGAAGAAAAAAATGGAAAACTTTATCCATTTTCAGAACAGGCAACAGCAGTATCAGATGCTTTAAGAAATGAGATAGCAAGGCTTGGTATTGAAATAATAACAGGTTTTTGTGTAAATGATATTAAAAGAAATAAGAAATTTTTTAAGTTAGAGTCTAAAGATGGTAGATTTATAATAGCTGAAAAGCTAATTGTGGCAGGTGGCGGTTGTGCATCTCCATCATTAGGTTCTGATGGTTCTTGTTTCAAGTTGCTTGAAAAAATGGGTCATAAACTTACTGAGCTTAAGCCGGCACTTGTGCAGTTTAAAACAGACCCTAAGGAAGTAAAAAGTTTACAAGGTATTAAGTTTACTGGAAATGTTACTATTATTTATAAAGATAAGGCTATTAATAGTGAATATGGTGAAGTTCTTTTTACTGACTATGGTATATCTGGTCCACCAATATTTCAACTATCGGCTAAAACTGCTTTTAAGAAAAATTTCAAAGTTGCATTGGATTTTATGCCAGAGTATTCACCAAAGGAAGTTTATGATATACTTGAAAGTAGAAAAAATTCACTTGGTCATTTAACAATGGAAAATTATTTTGTAGGTCTTTTAAATAAGAGGATTGGCAATCTTATAGCTAAAAAATCCGGTATAGAAAAACTTTCATATAAGGTTTGCAACCTTACAAAGCAACTTTTATGGGCTATGGCATCATTAATAAAGGAATATACCCTTGATATTATTGGTACAAAGGGTTTTCAGAATGCTCAAGTAACAGCAGGTGGTATATTGACAAAAGATTTTAATAATATAACAATGGAGTCTAAAATTGTTAAAGGACTTTATGCTTGTGGTGAAGTATTGGATATTTATGGTGACTGTGGTGGATTTAATTTGCAGTGGGCTTGGAGTAGTGGTCGGTTAGCCGGTATGTCTGCAGGAAATAAGGAGTAATATTATGCTTAAAGTTTCTAATATAAAGATTTCAGTTAAACATAAAATAACAAATGATATTTTAATGAATAAGTGTAACAAAATATTAAAATGTAATAAAATTCATTCTGTTAAAATTGTTAAGAAGTCTATTGATGCAAGAGATAAAAACGATGTTTATTACAATATTTCTGTTGAAGTAAGTGTTGATAATGAAAAAAAATATTTAAAATTAAAAAATGTATCTCAGGCTAAAAAGTTTGAGTACAATACTATAAATAATAGTAATCTTAAAAAACAACCTATTATTATTGGTTTTGGACCAGCCGGTATGTTTGCTGGTCTTATGCTTGCAAGAGCTGGAGCAAAGCCTATTATATTTGAAAGAGGCTATGCAGTTGAAGATAGAAAAAGAGCGATAGATAAATTTTGGTCTACGGGTCTACTTGATACTAAGTCTAATGTTCAGTTTGGCGAAGGTGGTGCAGGTACTTTTTCTGATGGTAAACTTACAACTGGTATAAAAGATGTTCGTTGTCAGTTTGTTCTTAGGGAACTTGTTAAATTTGGAGCACCTAGTGAAATTATGTATGATGCTAAACCTCATATTGGTACAGACAAACTTATTAATGTTGTTAAAAATATAAGAAAAGAAATTATTTCTCTTGGTGGAGAAATATATTTTGATAGTAAGGTAGATGTTATTAACATTGAAAATGGTATTTTAAATTCTGTTGAAGTTAATAATAAGAAATATAGTGCAGACAATGTTATTTTGGCAATAGGCCATTCAGCTAGAGATACTTTTGAAGAACTCTATAAAAAAGGTGTAGATATTATACAAAAACCTTTTTCTATAGGTGTTAGAATTGAGCATAGTCAGGATATGATTAATAAGGCACAATATGGAGAATTTGCTAAATATCTTCCAGCTGCTGATTATAAACTTGTTGCTCATTTACCTAATGGAAGAAGTGCTTATACATTTTGTATGTGCCCAGGTGGTGTAGTTGTTGCAGCAGCATCTGAGGAAAACAGAGTTGTAACAAATGGTATGAGTTATTACAAAAGGGATAAAGAAAATGCTAATGCAGCTCTACTTATTGGTGTTAATACCACTGATTTTGACTCTAATTATCCTTTGGCTGGTATGGAGTTACAGCGTAAAATAGAAAGTAAGGCTTTTGAAGTGGGTGGAGGTAAATATATAGCACCAGCACAAAAAGTAAGAGATTTTATAAATAATGTTCCTTCTGAAAAAGCTGGAAATATAATACCAAGCTATAAACCATCAGTTAAATTTACTGATATTAGAAAAGTTTTTCCGAATTTCATAAATGAGTCAATAGAACTTGCTTTAATCGAATTTGATAAAAAAATAAAAGGTTTTGCTTGTGATGATGCTGTATTGACTGCTGTTGAAAGTCGTTCATCATCTCCTGTTAGAATAATAAGAGGTGATGACTATATGTCAACTAATGTAAAGGGACTTTATCCTTGTGGTGAAGGTTGTGGTTATGCTGGTGGTATAATGTCTGCTGCTGTTGATGGCGTTAGATGTGCAGAAGCATTATTAAGTAATTAAGAAAAGCATATAGCAAATAGGTATATTTCAAGTTAAACAGTTATTAATTATTACAATATAATATTTGCAAATTTAAATAAAAGCTATATAGGTGTAGAATAGTATAAAAACTGTCTACACCTATTATATTTTTTATAAATAATTATGAAATTGCTTTTATATATTTTTTTATTTATTTTATGTGGTAGTTTAGTT
>UQRG01000176.1 GCA_900543365.1 uncultured Eubacterium sp.
ATTATTAATCTGTTTTCTGCGACCAATCGGTTAGACTTGTACATAACATTAATACCTTCTTAAAAGTGAAATATTAATTATTATACCTCATTTTGTCGAATATGTAAATCTAATTATTTATAAAAAATTATATAAATATTTTGTGTAAATATGACAAATTTTTATAAGTTAGTATAAAAAACATCAAAAGTTAACTAAAATCCTATAAAACTGCCTATTAAATAAACCAAAAATGAAACTATCCAAGCTATAACACATTGACTAATAGCAACTAAAAAAGCTCCTTTTCTACCAACTTCTCTTTTAACGGCACCAATGGCAGCAACACAAGGAGTATATAAAAGAGTAAAAATGAGAAAAACAAAAGCTGAAAATGTGTTAAACATTTCTTTTAAAGCATTAACATTCCCACCTAAAAGTACAGTAAGTGTACTAACAACACTTTCCTTAGCAGTAAAGCCTGTAATAAGTGCTGTTGAAATTCTCCAGTCATTAAATCCTAAGGGCTTAAAAATAGGAGCAATAAAGCTACCTAACATAGCAAGTAAACTATCTGATGAATTTGTGACGACATTTAATCTACTGTCGAATGACTGCAAAAACCATATTACAATAGATGCTATAAAAATAATTGTAAATGCCTTAGTTATAAAATCCTTTGCTTTTTCCCACATAAGTCTTATAACATTTTTATAGCTTGGTAATCTATAATTTGGTAATTCCATAACAAAAGGTACTGGATTGCCTTTAAATGCAGAACCTTTTAATATTAGTGCAAATATTATACCTGTAACAATGCCTATAATATACATAGAAATCATTACAATAACTTGGTGTTTTGGAAAAAATGCAGCAGTAAAGAAAGCATAAATAGGCAATTTTGCAGAGCAACTCATAAAAGGTGTGAGCAAAATAGTCATTTTTCTATCTCTTTCAGATGGTAAAGTTCTAGTTGCCATTATAGCTGGCACCGAACAGCCAAAACCTATAAGCATTGGTACAAAACTTCTGCCGGAAAGGCCGATTTTTCTTAGTATACTATCCATTACAAAGGCAACCCTTGCCATATATCCACTATCTTCAAGTATAGACAAGAAGAAAAATAAAACAACGATGACTGGTAAAAAGCTAAGAACACTACCAACACCAGCAAAAATACCATCAATAATAAGTGAATGAACAACGCTATTAATACCATATACTGTTAATGCCTTGTCGCATAAGTTGGTTATATAATTAATAATTATTTCCATAAGGTAAGATAATGAGCCACCTAAAGGACCAAATGTTACCCAAAACACAAGACTTAATATACCTATAAAAGCAGGAATAGCAGTGTATTTGCCTGTAAGTATTTTATCGGCAGCAACACTTCTTTTGTGTTCAATACTTTCGCTTGGCTTAACAACTGTTTCATCACAAAGCCTTTCTATAAATCCGAAACGCATATCTGCAAGGGCAGCCATTCTATCTTTGCCACTTTCTTCTTCCATTTGAACAATCATATGTTCAAGAGTTTCAACTTCGTTTTTATCAAGATGGAGAGTATTTAGAATAAGTTTGTCACCCTCAACGAGTTTTGTTGCAGCAAATCTCAAAGGTATTCCATATTTTTTAGAGTGGTCTTCTATTAAATGGGCAACAGCGTGTATACATCTATGTATAGGACCATCTTCATTACTGGCGTTACAAAAATCAAGTCTACCAGGCTTTTCATTATATCTGGCTACATAAATAGCGTGTTCTACAAGTTCATCAATACCTTCATTTTTAGATGCAGATATTGGTATTACAGGTATTCCTAATGCTGCTTCCATAGCATTAATATCAATTGTACCACCATTTACTCGAACTTCGTCCATCATATTAAGGGCAAGAACCATTGGAATATTAAGTTCTATTAACTGCATTGTTAAATACAGGTTTCTTTCTATATTAGTTGCATCAAGAATATTAATAATACCATTAGGCTTTTCGTTTAAAATAAATTCTCTGGTTACAATCTCTTCGCTAGTATAAGGTGAGAGAGAATATATACCTGGCAGGTCAATTACTGTAGCTTCAGGGTGATTTCTTATAATACCGTCTTTTCTGTCTACAGTAACACCTGGAAAGTTTCCTACATGCTGATTAGAACCTGTTAACTGGTTAAACAATGTGGTTTTTCCACAATTTTGATTGCCTGCAAGAGCAAATGTTATTGGATAACCTTCGGGTATTTCGTTTCCGTCTTTTTTAGGTTTGTATTTTTTGCTTTCACCTACACCTGGGTGTTGCACTATAGTTGCTGGTCTTTGTTGTCTTTTATAACTGTGCATATCGTGGATATTTTTTAGAGTAATCATAGCTGCGTCAGCTTTTCTAAGTGTTAATTCATAACCTCTTACTCTAAGTTCAATTGGGTCACCCATTGGTGCTGTTTTAACTAGTGTAACTTCTGTGTTAGGTGTAAGTCCCATATCTAAAATATGTTGACGCAATGCAGGTTCATTACAATTAACAGCTTCTATGACGGCATCTTTTCCTACTTGTAATTTATCAAGTGTCATCATAGTTTAAGTTTTTCCTCCCACTCCTTAACTCTAAAGCCTGTTAATACAAAATCTTCGCCAACAAGAACAGGTCTTTTAACAAGCATACCGTCACTTGCAAGCAATTCAAGGGCTTGGTCTTCACTCATAGTAGGCAATTTGTCTTTAAGTTCAAGCTCTCTGTATTTCATACCACTTGTGTTAAAAAACTTTTTAAGTGGCATACCACTTTTATCAAGCCATAGCTTAAGTTCATCTTTTTTTGGATTGTTTTCTACAATGTGTCTGTCTTCAAATGTATAACCGTTGTCAATAAGCCATTTTTTAGCTTTTTGACAAGTTGAACATTTAGGATATTCAATAAATAACATACAAATTTCCTCCTTAAAATACAATTTTATTATATTTTAGATTATAACATATTAATTTAAGTATTTAAACTATATTTTAAATCTTTCTTTTTTATCTTTAATTTTGTTTTAATTAAATACTATTTTTTATTTAATG
>UQRG01000177.1 GCA_900543365.1 uncultured Eubacterium sp.
CTTTTGTATATGCTATTGATAATTATATAAAAACAAATAACCTATATAATAAGAATGAGAAAAAAATTGTGTTTTCTGATGTTGAGGATAGTCTTGTACTTATTATAAACAGCTTTTCTACTATAACTAGTTATGAAAATCAGACTAAAAAATCTATTACAAATAAATTTATACAAGAGTTTTTGACCGATTATTTAAAAAAACAGCTTGAATTTTATTTTATTGAAAATAAAGCAGATGCAGACAAAATAGCAAAACAAATTCTTGTAAACAAAAGAAGCAGAGAAACAGCGGAAAAAACTAGAGTAAATATAAAGAAAAAACTTACAGGCTCTATTGATATGAATAATAGAGTTGAGAAGTTTGTAAACTGCCGTTCTAAAGATGTTTCTAAAAGAGAACTTTATATAGTAGAGGGTGACTCTGCTCTTGGTTCTGTTATGCTTGGCAGAGATGCAGAATTTCAAGGTATTATGCCTATAAGAGGTAAAATACTTAATTGCCTTAAGGCTAACTATGATAGAATATTTAAGTCAGATATTATTACAGATTTACTTAAGGTAATTGGCTGTGGTGTTGAGTTAAAGGCAAAGCATAATACAAGTAAAGACTTAAATAGCTTTGATATAAATAATTTAAGATGGGATAAGATTATAATATGTACTGATGCAGATGTTGATGGTTATCAGATTAGGACACTTGTTTTAACGATGATTTATAGACTTGTTCCTACACTTATTGATGAACATAAGGTATTTATTGCTGAATCTCCTTTGTATGAAATAACTACAGGTTCGGGTAAAAAAGAAAAAACTTATTTTGCTTATACAGAAAAAGAAAAAACAGACATTTTAACTAAAATAAATGGAAATTATAAAATTCAGCGTTCAAAGGGTCTTGGCGAAAATGAGCCTGAAATGATGTGGCAAACAACAATGAACCCAGAAACTAGAAGATTAATTATGGTTATGCCGGAAGATGCTAAAATGACTTCAGATACTTTTGATTTACTTCTTGGTGACAATCTTCAAGGAAGAAAGGAACATATTGAAACAGAAGGCTACAAATATATTGATTTAACAGAATTAAGTTAAGGACGGTGTTATTAATGGCTAAAAATAAATATATAGAACAGCATATTACTGATACTCTTGAACTTAACTATATGCCTTATGCAATGAGTGTTATTGTATCAAGAGCAATACCTGAAATCGACGGTTTTAAACCAGCACACAGAAAACTTCTTTATACTATGTATAAAATGGGACTTTTAAATGGAGCAAGGACTAAGTCTACAAATGTAGTGGGACAAACAATGAAACTTAATCCACACGGTGATGCTACTATATATGAAACAATGGTTAGACTGACAAGGGGTAATGATGCTTTACTCCATCCTTTTATAGATAGTAAGGGTAACTTTGGTAAGGTATATTCTGGTGCAATGGCTTATGCAGCATCAAGATATACAGAAGTCAAACTTGATAGTATATGTAGTGAAATATTTAAGGATATTGATAAAAATACAGTTGATTTTGTAGACAACTATGACGGTTCCTTAAAAGAACCAGTACTTTTTCCTACAACATTTCCTAATGTTCTAGTTACACCTAATAAAGGCATTGCCGTTGGTATGGCTAGTACAATATGTTCATTTAACTTAAGAGAAGTTTGTGACGCAACTGTTCAATATATTAAAAATCCTAATGTAGATTTAAAGGAATATTTAAAAGCTCCGGATTTTACTACTGGTGGAGAATTAATATATAATGCCGATGAAATATCTAAAATATATAACACAGGTAAAGGCAGTTTTAAGTTAAGGGCAAAGTATAGATTTGATAAAAAAAATGGCATTATTGAAATATATGAAATACCATATCTATAATAGATAAAATAATTGACCTTGTAAAGCAAAACAAGATTAAAGAAATAAATGATGTAAGAAACGAAACGGACTTAAACGGACTTAAAATAGCTATAGATATTAAGAGGAGTGCTGACCCAGAAAAGCTTATGGCTAAACTTTATCAAATGACTCCTCTTACTGATAGCTTTAGCTGTAATTTTAATATTCTTGTTAATGGTTCACCAAAAACTATGGGTATTAAGAATATTCTTGATGAGTGGATTGATTTTAGAATGTCTTGTATAAAAAGACAAGTAGCATTTGACTTGGTAAAAAAAGGCGATAGATTACATTTACTTCGAGGTCTTGAAAAAATACTACTTGATATTGACAAGGCTATTAAAATAATCAGAGAAACTGAAGAGGATTCTATGGTTATACCTAACCTTATGTCAGGATTTAATATTGATGAGGTTCAAGCTGATTTTGTAGCTGAAATAAAACTTAGAAATCTTAATAAGGAATATATTTTAAAACAAACAAAGGCTATAGATGCTCTTAATAGTGAAATTGCTGAACTTGATGATATTCTTCGTCACGAAAGTAAAGTCCTTAAAATTATAATTTCTGATTTAAAACAAGTAGCAAAGAAATTTGGGAAAGATAGAAACACAGATATTATTTATGAAAATGAAATCAAGAAAATAGATACAAACGATTTTATTGAGGATTATCCAGTAACATTGTTCTTGACTAAAGAAAATTATCTCAAGAAAATAACTATGGTTTCATTACAAGCATCAATGAGGGTATCTGCGGAACATAAACTTAAGGAAAATGATGAGATTGTTCAAACTATTGAAGTGAACAATAAAGCTGAACTTCTTATGTTTTCTAATAAGCAGAATGTATATAAAATTAAATGTTATGATTTGGCTGCAAAACAAGTAGTATAGGCGACTATCTTAACAATGTTTTATCAATGGATAATGATGAAAAAATCATATACATTACAGATAGCAATCAATATAGAGGCTATATGCTTTTTGCTTTTGAAAACGGAAAAATTGCAAAAATTACAATGTCTAGCTATGAAACTAAAACAATGAGAAAGAAACTTATTAATGCTTATTGTGATAAAACTAAACTTGTTAGTGCAATGTATATACCTAA
>UQRG01000178.1 GCA_900543365.1 uncultured Eubacterium sp.
GTAGAAAAAAATAAAAATAATTGAAGATTATTCTTCAATTCGTAAAGTAACAAAAATTTAAGAAAGGGGGTGAAAAGAAAATGACGATGACTAATAAAAATATGTCGTTTTATAACTTGAACAAAATTAGTTCGATAAAAGATTTTGAAAATATAATTCATTTGTTCGAGGAATCTTTAGAACAAATAAAAAATGGCGATATTAAATTAGAAAACCTTCCAATTATTATATTGCCATTTAATCAAAATGACTTTGAACTTATTAATAAGCGTTTATCGGGTAATTCTAAACCCATCTTGAAAAAATAGATTTTCAAAACAAAGTTCATTATCGTTGTCAATATGTCTATATAACTCTTCATATTCTATAAAATCTAATCTACCATCTTTTTGGCAATTAGGACATGATAAAACTGCGCTTAAATAATGTGTTGCGCTAATAAATTTAACAACATTATTTCTACTCTTCAAAAGTTTAAAATACCGTTTATATATTCTTTTGCATCAAAATTTTGATTACAACAAGGACATTTAAAAACTATTTTTTCCTTGTTGTTTTCTATTTCTCTTATAGCAAAATCATAATATTCTTTTTCTGTCATATTTTTCACCACCTATGCCATAAATTTTATCACTTATAATTATAATAAAATAGCAAAGTATTTTCAATTTTAATGTGATGATTTCCATTTGAATAAGTCATTCACCGCTTTTTCTTCTCCTTTGGTTAATTCCTCACCAGTACCTAATTTTCTTCTGCCGTTAGTTAAATCGGTTTCGTATTGGGTGGGAGTATTACAACTTTGCAAAAACATGATAATGAAGGCAAAAAAGGCAATAAAATATACAATTTTTAATAATCTTTTTTTCATTTTTATCTTCCTCCTATTTTGATATAGATTTTAAAATATACCATATAATCAATACAATTAACCAAACTCCACCTGTCATAATGACTAGTAAAAAATTTATAAAAATCAAGAATGCCATATTAAATCTCCTCCCAATAAAATATTACATTATTTACAATGTTTTTACAAGTGCAATTTACACTGATTTATAAGTGTATAAACAATTCGATAAATACAATAATATTATTGTATAAAGAAAGGAATGATGTTTATGGGCTTCAAGATAGAAAAAGAAGAATACATCAACAAAACATTTAGAATGAATAAGAAACTTGTTGATGAAATGGAAAAAATAGCAAACTCTAAAAATATATCATTAAACAAATTAGTTTCTTTGTGTATTGAATATGCTTTAAAAAATTTGGAAAACGATGAAGAACAATGAATAATTTTGAAAATAGTATATACAATATTTGTTTTATATTGTATAATATAAGTGTAAAAAGTGAATAAGAACATACATACACACTAACATATAGAAAGTTAGTAAGACTAATATTCCTATTAATGGAATTATATACATATTTAATAAAGCCAATATTTTAATACGGTTTTATTTGATGTGTATATAATTCCATTTTTGATTGAAGGGAGATATTTATGTTAAAGGTATGTAGAAATAATAAGACTAAAGTTAAGGAACAAATTAATAAGAAAATATTAGATGGTATAGCTATTAGTAATAGTAATTTAGTTGATGATATTATTTTATCAATGCAACGTCATGGTGTTTTAGATTGTTTAGATGAGGGATTTCCTGATAAAAGAAAGCAAAATTCATATATTCCTCTCAGATTTATTATGGCTTTAGCCATTGCTTCAAAAATGAAAATAAAAACTAGTTTAAGTGATATTCCTTATGCAATTACAAGTCATAAAACATTGGCTGAATTGGGTTGGAACGCTATTGGAACAAGAGATGATGACGGATGGTTAAACGAAGGTACTATTAGATATTTGATAAACAAATATAAATCAAGCAATATTTTTGATTATTACAATGATATTGTTCAAAATCATATATTTGAAAAATTAAATATAAGAACAAATATTCATATACTTGATTGCACGAAAATTGCTGTAAATTTTGATAATAAAAACTATGAAAATGCAACTATTTCTTATGATAGAAAAGGAAATAAAATGAGAGGTTATAAACTTGCTTCTCTCAGAGGGTTATATAATGATAATGGGGTTATTGAAGAATTGAAATTTGGCACAGCAAATATACATGATTTAACATTAAGTAAGGATATATTGTTTAATTCTAATTGTTTACATGAAAATGATATTTTATTAATGGATAGAGGGTTTATTTCAAGAGATATAATTAAATATTTAAAAGACGTTCGAAAAGTTGATGTTTATATTCCTATGCGTAGAAATATGTCTGAATATGAAATGGCTATAGCTTTAGCCAAAGAAAAAGACGATTGGCAAAAACACCCTGTCAGAGAAGGACAAATGATTTGTCATATTCCTTATGTCGATGCATTATGGCAAGGATGTAAGGTTGATAATTTTGTGCCTTTTAACTCAGTGGTTATTTGGTTTGAGGATACTCAATCTTATGCAGTAATAACTACTACAGATTTATCTAAAAGTGCAAAGGATATTATTATGACTTATGAACTAAGACCTGAAATAGAAGAGGATTTTAGGCAATTAAAAGATTTTTGGAAACTCGAAGATTTTAAAAGCACTAAATTAAATGTAATTAGTTTTCATATTGTTTGCGTTTTATTTGGATATTTATTTTACCAATTATATTTGAATACCAAAGACGGTGAAAAGTATATTGGGAAATGTTTGCCTGCAATTTTAAAAAATTCTAAGACTCAATTTACTGAATACTTGGTATTGTATAGTGGTGACTATTTTTGCTCAATGAGTTTGAAGGAGTTTATTATGTTTAGAGATGAATGTTGTGAAGATATAAAAGAATTTATTTTAAATAATGTAAAATAAAATAGGGCTATTTCAGCAATTTTTTACATATATGGATTAAAATAAAAATTAAAAGGTAATTAATAACAATATATAAATTGCTAATTACCTTTTAATATATTAAAATAAGCTACTTTACGAATT
>UQRG01000179.1 GCA_900543365.1 uncultured Eubacterium sp.
CCCTCATACTTGTAGCATAAGAAATTCTAATATAATTCTTATAACCAAAGGCATCTGATGCAACAACTGCTACATTGTATTTATCCATAAGTATTTTGGCAACATCTCCACTAGACTTAATTTCAATACCATCAATAATTGCACCAAAAAGCTTGGAAACATCAACAAAAAGATAGAAAGCACCCTTAGGTAACATACAACTAATAAGTGGAATATCAGATACTCTCTGTGCTATGTAATCTCTCCTATGTTGAAATTCAACAAGCATTTCATCAGCCACAACATCTCCATTGTCAAGAGCCTCAATAGCAGCAACCTGAGCAATAGAATTAATGTTAGATGTTGAGTTTGACTGAATGTTAGCAATAGCCTTAGCTACCTCAATATTAGATGCTGAAAACCCAACTCTCCAACCAGTCATAGCATACTTTTTAGACAAACCGGTTATAACAATAGTTCTTTTATATATTTCATCATTAAGTGTTGCAATGCTAATATGAGGTGTTTTTTTACTATAAACAAGACAACTGTAAACTTCATCAGAAATAACATAAATATTTTTTTCAATAGCAAATTTAGCTATTTTTTCAAGTTCTTCCTTAGTGTACATTACACCCGTAGGATTGTTAGGACTATTTATAATAATAGCCTTAGTTTTTTCTGTGTAAGCTTTATTTAATTCTTCAACAGTTATTTTAAATACATTTTCTTTTTTAGTTTCAATAATAACAGGAACACCATAGACCATATTAATAATATCAATATAGCTATTCCAATAAGGAGCAGGAACAATAACTTCATCACCTGGATCAATTATAGCTAAAAAAGCATTTTTAAGAGCGTGCTTGCTACCATTACTAACTACAATCTGGTCAGCTGAATAATTAAGTCCACGCTTAGCCAAAGCATCAGAAACAGCTTCTCTTAATTCCAAAATCCCCTCATAAGGAGTATATCTCGTAAAATTCTCATTAATAGCATTAATAGCAGCCTGTTTAACATTATCTGGAGTATTAAAATCAGGCTCTCCAGCACTAAAGTTAATAACATCTATACCCATTGCCTTTTTAATATTCGCTTGAGCTGATATAGACAATGTTTGGGACGGTCTTACCTTTTCTGCAATTTTTGATAGCTTCATAAACAAAACCCCTCTCTCCACAATATATTTTAATTTTACACCATTAGACAAAAATTTTCAATATCAAATTTTATCCTTAAAAAAATTAAACATATTATTGTAGAAAATATTGTTAGCCAATTCTTTACCCCAAACTTCATTTATCCTATTATAAAGTATATCTAATTTAGTTACATCATTTATATTCTCTGGGCAAACACTGATTCCATCAAAATCACAACCAATACCAATTTTTTTATCTCCAATAATGTTCATAATATAATCAAAATGCCGAATAATATTATCAAGATTAGCCTTATCACCGTCAACAAAAACTGGATACAAATTAACACCAACCATTGAATTGCTTTCACTTATTGCTTTAAGTTGGTCATCATTTAAGTTTCTAGGATGATTGCATAAAGTATAACTATTAGAATGAGTTGCTATAAAAGGTTTATTGCTTTTATTATATACATCCCAAAATCCTTTAATATTTAAGTGAGAAACATCAATAACCATATTTAGTTCATTCATTTTACTAATAACATCTAAACCAAAACTACTTAATCCTTCTTCAAATCCAGATAATGCACCACAGCCAATTTGATTTTTATAATTCCAAGTAAGGGTCATCAATCTTATACCTTTTTCATAAAGATTTATAAGTTTTTCAATACTTCCTTCTACGGCCTCACCACCTTCAATAGAAAGTACAGCACCTATTTTACTATTAATATCTTTTGAAATATAGTCTTTATATTCTTTAATTTGAAAGTTAAAAAAATCAATAGCTTTTAGAGTATTATTATAGGCATTATCTAAATATGGCCTATCAAGCCAAATAGCAAAAATTTGAATTGCTTTTTCAAAAACATTTAATTTTTCAATATCTATATGTAAATTATTTTTGTAAATATTTTGTTTAGACCACATAGCTTTTGTAAGTGTATCACAATGACAATCAAAAATCTTAAACATAAAAAATTTCACTCCGTATAAATTAATTAATAAAGGGTAATATATTATTGGAGGTGATTTTAATGGCAGTTAATAACTCAATTAAATGTAGAGTTGATTCTTGTAAGTACCACGACAAATCAGCTGAATATTGTACCCTTTCTGACATTGTAGTTGGTAAGGACTGTAACTGTGCAAAAGACTGTTGTGAAACAGAATGTCTTTCCTTTGAGTATATGTAAATTTGCTTTTGTTGTCAAGCAAAATAGAAGTTGGGTTTAACCTAATTCAGTCTGTAAAAAAAGTCCAGTTTAACTGAGATTTTCAGATTGTTGATAAACTCTGTTTCAAAATCGAAACAGGGTTTATCATTGTTAAATATGTTCAATTAAGTTAATGATCTCAAATATTCGATGGTTCTTTTTCATATTAAGAGCCATCTTTTTTTATTCATATAAGCAATGCCCAAATTACTCACTTGTGTCAAACCTCTATATAGCGTATATCCTATTGCATACTTTTATTTTTGAATACTTTTCTTTCGAATTTGCAAAAACTCTTTCTATAGTTCCTTTGAATTTTTCATATAATTCTTTTTAATTATTGCTCTTTTAACTTTATTTTTATATTCGCATTAGCTTTGATATATGTTACATCAATAAATGACAGCTTTACAGAATCTCGCCTTGAGAGGTTGCAGGATAACATATACAGATTTTCAAAGACTCCTAATCTTAATGACGATAGTTTCGGTAGTGCATCATTCTCAAGTTGAGCATTGCGTTTTTGCAGTTCTTTAATCTGTTTGGCAGATAAAATAGTGTCATCATCAATTTTAACTTCGGAGTAAAGTTTAATCCAT
>UQRG01000180.1 GCA_900543365.1 uncultured Eubacterium sp.
TGTTGTATCCACCATCGCCATAATTAAGACAACGATTAACTCTGCTTATTGTTGCAGTAGATGCGCCTGTAGCACTAACAATAGCTTGATATGTTTCTCCAGACTTAAGCATTTTAGCTACAGCTAATCTTTGTGCTATAGATTGCATTTCTTTAATGGTACAAACATCTTCAAAGAATTTGTAACACTCGTCTATATTTTCAAGTGTAAGTATTGCTCGAAATAAATCCTTTATTTCATCATCATTTGCAATTTTATCTATCATTTTCCCACCTCAATTTTTATAGATAACTTAGTAAATTATCTATGTCTTGCTATTTATTATAACACTTTAGTTTATGAAAGTAAACTGTATTTTTACATATTAGCAAATTAAAGAGGTAAATAAAAGGCAGAACTAAGAAATACTTTTCCTTAAATCTGCCTCATTGCATTAGTTAGTTACTATATTATTTATTCTTCTTAAACTCTCTACCACAAGCATTTTGATCTTTCATACACTTTATAAACAATTCTTCAGTTACATCTTTAGGTCTATACTGCCATTCAGTTGATGTAACAGCCTTTGCACACATTTCATCGAATTCGTCCTCTGTGATTTCTACATCATCAAAGCAAACTGGTAAACCAATCTTAGCATTAAATTCCATAACTTTATCACGAAGTTCAAACTGCTTGTCATAGGTTAAAAGGCAAAGAACACCTAAAGAAACAACTTCACCGTGGAGATGAGCGTGACCCTTCTTAGTTACTGTTGAACCATAATATACACAGTGAGCTAATGACGAATTGTAATAAAATTCTGGAATATGAGTTGCCATATTTGAAACAATACCAGTTGAAATAATAATATCAAGTACCACTTCTTCAAATTCTTTAGAACTTACCTTATTTTTAATATCTTCAAGAGCCTTTTCGCCATAATCAAGTAATGGCTTAGTACAAACCTTGCTTAATTGAACACCCATTAATGGAGTATGGCTTAACTCATCATCCTTACTCGAAAATACAGCTTCACATTCCTTAGAAAGAGCATCGCCTATACCTGCCCACAAAAGTTCATAAGGTGAGTCTGCAATAATAGATGAATTAATAAATGTATGATTAGCCATTTTAGGATAGTAATATTCCTTAAAAGAACCGTCCATATTATAAATAACACAAATAGAAGTAATTGATGCACAGTTACTAGCTACAGTTGGAAAACAAAATAGAGGTTTATCGAGTTCATTTGCAACATATTTACAAGTATCACAAGCACGACCACCACCTACTGCAAATATAATATCTGCATTTTTAACTTGTTCCATTTCCTTAAGTTTGTCACCATTCTCATAAGATGAATCTCCGCCAAACCAAATAAAGTCAGTTATTGTTACATCACTATCTTTAACTGCATCAAGAAGTGGTTGCTTTGCCTTAGACATTGCAGTTTTACCACCAATAACAACAGCTGTTTTGCCATAATTACGAGCAACATAAGGTATTTCTTTATAGCAGTCCTCTCCTATAGAATAATTTGGTAAATATACATTGTAATGTTTCATTTTAATAATACTCCTAACTTAAATAAATCTAAATTAACAACAATTATAAACCTATAAAAATAATTTTTCAATACTGTATAACTTAAAATTATTTCAATTTTAGTAACCCTTAATTAACTTTATCACAGTACAATGTTAAAATTATTAACTTATAATATCATCATTTAATTTTCCCTTGTCCAAAGTAAGAATTACTACTGTAGCAATAATTAATACCAAACCAACAATATCTTTAACCCTAAACTGTGTGCCGAGCCATAAATAAGCAATAACTGCTGATGACAAAGGCTCAATACTAGCACAAAGACTACCTGTAATTGGACCAGACAACTGACAGCCCTTAATATAAATACCAAATGAAACTATAGCTCCTAAAATTGTTGTACCTAAAAAAGCAAGTATAACCTGCCAATCGCTATAAAATACAAACATATATTGGTGATTAATTATAATAAGGGGCAATGAGCCAATAAAATTACCCCATCCTAGCATAAGCAAAACACCACATTTGTGGGAAAGCGATGGTGATTGAATAGTATAAATACCATAACAAAGACCTGATAAAAGTCCCCAAAAAAGAGCATTAGGAGAAATTGTCAAAGTACTTATATTCCCACCTGTTGCTATAAAAAACACACCAGCCATTGCACAAATTAATGCAATAAACTGCACTAATGATGGGACTTTTTTAATTCTAATACAAGTGTAAAGCATAACTATCGCCGGAGCAATATATTCAAGAACTGTGGCTGTTGCAGAATTAGATGACTCAATTGCCATAAAATAAGAATACTGACACCCCATAACACTTACAAATCCAAATACAAGCATTGGCAAAATAACAGGCTTTGAAAATACCTTAAACATATTCTTTTTATAAGCCGGAAAAACCATAACAAGAATAATTATACCAGAAACAAAAAGTCGCCACGGACTAAGCCACCTTGCATCTATTCCTTTTATTTGAAACAAAAATTGACCACATACACCAGAAAATCCCCATAATATACCACCAATTAAGGCAAGAATTATTCCTTTTAATTTATTATTCATAACAAATTATCCTTGATTATTTATATAATTTATTTACATTTCATAATAATTATTTTTAACATTTCATATTATACTCTATATATAGATGTTATGCAAGTATATATTCACATCAATTTTATAATAAACTTTTCAAAAACAAACTTAAAATTCATAATTATTTAATACAATAAATCTACTTATATTTTCAAGTATTCGATTTTTCTTTTAATAATAAACATAGGAGCCTGTTGAATAAACACAGACTCCATCTATAATATAAATTATTTTCTATTGTTAATTGACATATTGTTAAAAATATTCCATAATATTATTACTGGACAAC
>UQRG01000181.1 GCA_900543365.1 uncultured Eubacterium sp.
TGTATATAATATAAATTGCAGTATATTTGTTATTTTATAATATAGAGTTGTTAATCGGATAGATATTTTTAAGAAGATATAATTATAAAATACTTGATGGAATTATTAATGAACTTAGTCAATAATAATTATTATATTAGTAGTCGTTATGTATAAGTCATTATATAATATGTATAAGAGGTAATATTACATCAAAAGTTTAAAGTTGGTTTTATTAAAAACATTTATTATTAATAATGTATAATTTTATTTTTAATGATAGAGAAAACTATTATGAAAAATGAACATACTAGGAAGTATAATCTCTACCAAAGAGTACTAAACAGATAATAAAAGTATCTTTTTTATCATTCTTGGTTTTATGGATTTTAGATTTGCGCTTGGCATCAGTGGTCAATGGTTTAGAAAAATGATTCGAAATTCTCAAGATTATCGGGGAAGAAGAAAGGTTCAATAAGAACTTCACTTTCAGAAGAAATAACACAGGCATAGTATTTAAATTTGCCAACATCAACATCAACACCAATACCAATGTAAAATATAAAAAGCACATCTTTTCTTTAAAGCATATAAGATAGTGATATGTAATCAACCCGCAAACAGAGTATTAAAGATCCTGATGCAAAATACAAGTTCAAAGACTTATCTAACTATAATTAAGATACAAAGATGTGGTGGTAACCTTTCTGAGGTAGTCAAACTACAGGATGATAAGATCAAAGTACATATCCACAATTCAATTATGAACAAAATTTAATGAAAGGAACAGGTATACAAAATTGACAGTTAAATAAGTCAATAACAATATACCAGGTAAAAGTAATATGAAAAAAATAATGAATATTATAATAACTGTTTTATTATGCTTTGGAATGATTACAATAAATATATTGCCTATATCAGCTTTTAACCAATCAGGTGTAATAGTTGAAAAAGAAATTTATCTAAATTTACCAGTAGATGATATACTACAACCTAGAGCATCTGTTGCAAATGATAGATGGAAAGTTGGAGAGTACAAGGATACTGTTAGAGGATTAACAATGACTGCAAATGTTACGTTAAGAGTTACAATTATGGTAAATGAAAGTACTGGTATAATTACTTCATATAGAGGATTAGCCGTTAATACAAATTGGGTTGATGTTGGTGGATATACGGGTAGACTAGCTGATATTAGTACTACTGCAACTTATTCATCTAATAGAAGAAGTTTGAATTGTACAGGCAGATTTAAAATTTATGCAGTGTCAACTGTAGGGAGTGATCCACACTATTCAAAAGAATTTTCAATAACTTTAAAAGCAACTATATAGTATACAGTAAGAATTTATTTAAAGTTATAAATTTTATTGAAAAGAGGGATGAAAATGAGAAATATTAAAAAAATTACTATTGCTTTATTGACGATAATGTTACTAATACCATGTACTATGAATAATGCGTCAGCACAAGAAAGTGTATCAAATAGATTTATAGAGTTGATAGATGGTATATTTAGTAATTCATTAAATTATGATGTTATAAATACTAGTGGATTTAGTGTAAAAGACAATTTTATTGAAGAAAATAGAAAACTGTATGAAAATTTAGATTATTCAAGTATTAGTGAAAACTTTATGAATAATAATCTAACAATTTCTTCAATACCGGATATGCCACAGACTAGAGTTTCTGAGGCTAAATCGTTGACAAAAAATTATTACCATTCTTATAGACCTAGTAATTTTCAAAAAATTGAATTTGAAATGCAGTGCTATGCTGTTATAAGGGTAAATGATGCGACGGGTGTTATCACATCTTTTAGTGGCCCATCGGTATCGCTCATCTGGTCAAACGTTGGTATGTATTGTATAGTAAATCCTCACAATGTAAGCACTAGTTACAGTTGGGGGTCATCTACCCATAGAAGTATAACATTTAATTATAGATATGCTTTATCGGTTCAAGATGATGGACAAACTTATATTTCACCTACATATGAAAAAACAATAAGAAGTTAAAATGATAGTATTAGTTGTAAATAAAGTCTTGAACAGTATACTATTAGTTGATTTGAGAGGAATGAAACTATAAAGTGAAAAAATTATATTATTTTTATGGTATTTATATTATTATGTTGATTTTAATGTTGATATTTCGGCTTTTTAACAAAATTTCAGGAAATACATTAAATATTATTTATTTAATTATTTTTATGATTGAATTGGCTTTTTGCTGTGGTGGATTTAATGGGATGCCTAGACGACAAATCGATACAATTCAAACTATTCAAGATAAACTTGAAAGTCGTAATGACCCTATTTTGATAAAACCCCTGATTATAATGGCTGTACCATTAATTATCGTTTTTTTGATTAATTATTTGTATTAATCTGCTACGTAAATAGTTGTTTTTATGGAGAAAAACATATTAACTTTATGTTATAGAAAGATGGAAATGATTTCCATTTTTCTAATTGTGTGCAGGGTATAGCATATATCTAGTTGGTGAAAATCCAATCATGGGTATCTTTCATCAAGTGCAGTGAACCACAAGCCATTGACAGTAATGGCATGGGTGGAGTTGTTAATGGATTGATTAAAGCGCCTTATAAAAGTATACATTCACATTTCAATTCTAAAAAAATTTGACGAAAGAAAAAGGTATAAATAATTGATAGTTAAATAAGTCAATTATGTATACCGGGCTTATTAGAAATATGAAAAAAATATGTATTTATATGATTTTAACTGTTTTTGGATTGATTATTTCATCAATGTATTTTGTTTTGATGACATTTTTGTCAAGTAAAATATGCTATACAATTGAGCAGGCAAATATGATGGATATAGTGATAATTTTATTATATTTATTTGTATATTTTCCCTTTGTTTTAGTTGTGTTAAAAAATATAAAAA
>UQRG01000182.1 GCA_900543365.1 uncultured Eubacterium sp.
CCATAGTCAATAGATATTTTTCTAATATTTGGATATATCTTTTCTATAATGTTATATTCTTCATTAGTACCCATTGCATCTGCAATAATCATTAAATCAATATATATATCAGGCAAAAATTCTTTAAAATGCTCCATAATAATCGAAGCTTTCCAAATAAACATACCACTATTCCAAACATAATCACCAGAACTAATGTATTTCTTTGCTGTTTCTAAATCTGGCTTCTCTTTAAATTCCTCAACAAATTTAGCTCCACTAAGCTCTTTATCTATAAACTTAATATAACCATAACCAGTTGCAGGAAATGTTGGAGTAATACCAATAGTAACAAGTTTGTTTTCATTTTCAGCCACATTAATTGCCACAGAAAGAACATCCGTAAACTTGTCCCAATCCTTAATATAAGCATCAGATGGAGCAATAACCATAATACCATCACCATATTTTTTAATAATTTCAACTGCTGCATAACCTATACAAGCGGCAGTATTTCTAGCCGATGGTTCTGATAAAATATGATTAGGCATAACTCTGCCTCTTGTAGCCTTTTTCATTGACTCAACTTGTGAAGCATTAGTTACAATAAACATATTTTTACCAGGAATAGTCATTGCAAGTCTATCTATTGTTTCATTTACCATTAAATCTTTACCAGATAAATTCAAAAGCTGTTTCGGTGTTTTTTGTCTTGATAAAGGCCAACGAGTGCCGCCACCACCAGCCATTACAACTCCATATATTTCCATAAAAATACCCCAGCCTTTCTAACTCTATCTTTCAGCTCTCATAGGATTATTTAAGAAATCCTCATAAGTTAAACGAATACCATCTTCAAGTTCCGTTTTATACTTCCAACCTAAATTTTCAAGTTTAGATACATCTAATAACTTTCTTGGTGTTCCGTCTGGCTTAGTTGTATCCCACTTAATTTTACCATTATAGCCAACAACCTTAGCAACAAGTTCTGTCAATTCCTTAATTGTAAGTTCCTTACCAGTTCCCATATTAACAGTTTCATTACCGCTATAATTATTCATAAGATACACACAAGCATCAGCTAAATCATCAACATAAAGGAACTCTCTTAATGGTGAACCTGTTCCCCAACAAGTTACCTCATTAACCCCCTGTTCCTTTGCCTCGTGAAAACGGCGAATTAAAGCTGGAAGCACGTGACTATGTGTAGGATGATAATTGTCATTAGGTCCATAAAGATTAGTTGGCATAGCACTTATGTAGTCAGTACCATACTGCTTGTTTAAAAACTCACAATATTTCAATCCACTGATTTTAGCCAAAGCATAAGCCTCATTTGTCTTTTCAAGTTCACTTGTTAAAAGGCAGGATTCAGGCATGGGCTGAGGTGCCATTCTCGGATAAATACAGCTAGAACCTAAGAATAAAAGTTTTTTGCAGTTGTTTTTCCAAGCCTCGTGAATAACATTCATTTCTAGTATCATATTATCATACATAAAGTCAGCAAGTGCCTCACTATTAGCAATAATACCACCAACTTTAGCAGCTGCTAGAAAAACATATTCAGGCTTTTCTTCAGCAAAAAACTTTTCAACATCTGCTTGACGAGTTAAGTCAAGTTCTGAGTGTGTTCTTGTAATAATATTTGTATAACCATTTTTTTCAAGACAACGAACAATAGCAGAACCTACCATTCCTCTGTGCCCAGCAACATATATTTTTGAATTTTTATTCATCCTACTACACTTCCTTTTATTTATGCTTATGCCTTTAAAGTGGCCGCCTCTTTTTTAGCTAATTCTAAATCGTGTTCTGCCATAATTTTAACTAAATCTTCGTAACTAGTCTTTTGTGGATTCCAGCCTAAAACAGTCTTAGCCTTAGTTGGGTCACCCCAAAGGTTGTCAACATCAGTTGGTCTAAACCAAGCTTCATTAACTTCAACAAGGACTTTACCAGTTGCTTTGTCAATACCCTTTTCATCTAAGCCTGAACCCTTAAATTCAAGTTCAATACCAACAGCAGCAAAAGCTTTCTGAGTGAAATCTCTAACTGTATGTTGTTCACCTGTGGCAATAACAAAATCCTCTGGTGTATGGTGCTGTAAAATCATCCACATACACTCAACATAATCTTTAGCATAACCCCAATCACGAAGTGAATCCATATTACCAAGTTGAAGCTTATCTTGCAAACCACAAGCTATTCTACCAGCAGCAAGTGTAATCTTTCTAGTTACAAAATTTTCACCACGACGCTCAGATTCGTGGTTAAACAAAATACCATTTACAGCAAACATACCATAGGCTTCTCTGTACTCCTTAGTAATCCAAAAACCGTACTGTTTTGCAACAGCATAAGGACTATAAGGATGGAAAGGTGTAGTTTCTCTTTGAGGAACTTCCTCAACCTTACCAAAAAGTTCACTAGTAGACGCCTGATAAATACGACAAGTCTTAGTTAAACCTAAAATTCTTACTGCTTCAAGTATACGAAGAACACCTAAAGCATCAACATCGCCTGAATATTCAGGCACATCAAAACTAACCTGTACATGACTTTGTGCTGCAAGATTATAAATTTCATCAGGTTTAATAAGACCAATAATTCTAATCAAACTTGATGAATCAGATAAATCGCCATCGTGTAATGTAATAGCATTTTTAGCCAATAAGTGGTCAATTCTTGCTGTATTAGATATAGATGCTCTTCTTGTAATACCGTGAACTTCATAGCCTTTTTCTAGTAAAAACTCAGCAAGATATGAACCATCTTGACCAGTTATACCTGTAATAAGTGCTTTTTTCATAAAAATAATCCTCCTTGTTCCTTAAAAAGCAATCAAATAATTATGAAATGTATAAATCTTTTAATTTACATTAATTTTAACATCTAATA
>UQRG01000183.1 GCA_900543365.1 uncultured Eubacterium sp.
AATGCTCTTATATATTTCTTTTCTTTTTCTTTTGCAATCTTTTTCTGAGATTTTAATAAAATAAGATTCTGATTGCTTTTTTCTTTTAATTCTTTTATTTTTTCTTTGTCCTTTTTTATTGCTCCAAACAATTTTTTTCACCTCTTTATTATTAATGTTTCTAATATCATCTTCGTGTATTAAATCAAGTATTATCTGTCTATATTCCTCACATTCAACTGGGAACATAGAAAACATACTCTCATTGCTATTTGTTTCATATCCTCGCTTAGTTTTGCTAAAAAAAAAGAGTAACTTAATTTTAAGATAAGTTTCAAAATTATACCCATCCTTTTTAAAAAAACCAACCAAAAAAGGTGGTGTAACTAACAGCATTGCTATATACATTGACCAACTTGGTATAACAATATTAAGTAATAAATATGCTGGAACACCAACTGCAATAGCTATACCACTCCATATCAACTGTCTAACAGATAGTCCTGCGACAATTTTTTCCTTATAATCTTCAATTTCTTCAGGAATCCTAACTTCAATAGACATCTAATCCACCTCCTAGACTACATTCATCATTTGTTTTACAATTCTACTGGAACCCATTACAGATATTGCTAAAGCTGTAACATACATAATATTGTTAATAAGCAATGTACCAACATATTGACTTATATCAATAGATGGGTCATATACCTTAACAAAACTACTTGTAATTAATGCTTGATATATAAGAAAGCAAGCTATAATCGCTGCACCCTGTAAACTTACTGCTGTGAAACTTTTCAAAAAATTTATTGCTGTTTGTTTGAAATCCTGACTAGCTAATGTTGACAAAGGTATAGGTGCAAACATTATCATTAGCCACAGCTCAAACATTCTAAAAATAACAGTTAGTGATACTATTCCTAGGACAATTTTAACAACACACCAAGCAAGCAAAATAAGTACATATGTAAAAATTCTGTCAAAAAAATCTAAATCATCAATTGCTGTTGCTATCTGAGTAACTTGTGAACTGCTAATACCAACATTAAAATTAAATTGTGCTGAATTAATCATATTCGAACTAACATTAGCTGCTACTTCTTGAATTCCAGACAAAATAACAGGTATATGACAAAACAGAAAAGCAAATATCGCAAACTTTATCATTAAATTAGCAGGAATTTTTACCCCACCCAACCCTTGTTCATCTCCTCCAGTTCTATTAATTAGTGCAATCAATTCTATAAGCATAAATAATGTCAATAATGTGGCTCCTACAGCAAAAACACTATCTCTCATTATTGTAATAACAGTATTATTTACACTTGAATTATATGATGACAAAGTATTTGATAGGGATGATGTAACTGTATCGTCAAGTGAAAGGTTACACATATCGCTTACCATAGTTTCGATAAAACTCATTTTCCTCACCTCCAAATAAAAGGGGCTGTAAAAAAACAGCTTTCACAGCCCCTCAACATTATCAAATTAGGCAGTAAATGTAAGATCAAGAGAGCTTATTGCTGTACCTGCAGCGATAATTATACCACCACCAATAATCTGCCAAATCGCACCTTGTATTCCAGGTCCATTATGGTCTTTAATACTTATACCAAGCTGTACTAATCCCCATACAGCCCACAATCCACCACCAGCCTGTGCTGCCTTAGCCAATAAACTCTTAGCTATAGTTAATGCATCTCCTGCTGCAAATACAGGCATACACATAGCAATAGTAAATATCAATGCTACAACAATAGCATTGCACCATTTACTTGTAATAAAATTTTTTTTATTTTTGTTTTGTAACATTTTTCTTCCTCCCAATAAAAGAATCCCGCTCCAAAAGCAGGATTCTTAAAATTAATATTTTTATTTGTTAAAGTACTTATAAATAACAACTGCCATCTCAGCTCTAGTAATATCTACCTGTGGCTTAATATTACCATTATCACCAATAACAGCATTATTGCTTATTAAATAAGCAACATAAGACTTAGCCCACCAACTTACATCTACACCATCATTATAATTATCAAGAATACTTATATAGATCGGTGTAAAATCAAAGTTAGATGGAGCAAACAACTTAGCCATTATAACAAACATTTCCTCACGAGTAATTGTCTGCTCTGGCTTAAATTTACCATCACCATATCCTACAAAGATATTGGCTTCAGCACAATTAGAAATTGCTTGTGCATAATAGCTATCTTTATCTACATCACTAAATGTGATATTACTGTCATCTAGATTAAGCATACGACTTATAACAAGTGCAAAATCTCCACGCTTTGTAGATAAATCAGGTATGTATAAATCATCTGTAACACCATTAACAATGCCATTTTCGTGTAAATGTTCAATGTAATCTTTTGCCCAATGATCCACAACATCAGAAAACTTTTTACTATCAGTTGTTACTTCTGTACTTTCTTCAACTGTAGTTTTTTCTGTTGTCTTTGCAGTAGTAATTTCAGTTGTTGCCTCTGTTGTTGTATTTTTTGATGAACTTGAGCCACCACCTGAACCACTAGAATAACGCTTTGTGGTAGTTTCTGTTATTTCAGCTGTAGTAGTTTCTGTTGTTGTAACAGTAGTCCCTTCTGTTGTTACTTCTGTTGTTGTAACAGTAGTCCTTTCAGTTGTTGCCTCTGTTGTTATAGGTCTGACAGTTATTTTAACATTAACATCATTACCGTCAACAATAATAGTTACTTTTGTATCGTCTTTGGTAAGTGGTCTATCATCCTTAACTGTTATATTATCTGCATCAAATTCTTTCTTTGTACCATCATTATAGGTAATTTCAATCTTTGTGCCCGACTTATCAAACTTTTCACCTTCATTATAATCTGTCTTATCAGGCTGCTTAACAACTTCAATGT
>UQRG01000184.1 GCA_900543365.1 uncultured Eubacterium sp.
TAGGTGTATTATCTAAGATTATTGCTTTTAAAATTATTAATCCTGCTGAAAGTCAGCCTTTCTTTATTATTGCTGCTATTTCTGCAACTTCAGTTTGGTTAATGTGTCCACTTATGAGTTTTGTTGCAACTGTATTATTTAAGGGTGGTTTGTTACAGAGTGAATTTATTTCAATTTGGATTAAAACTACGGTTCTTAATTTTCCTGTTGCTTTCTTTTGGCAGTTTTTTGTTGCTGGTCCATTAGTTAGATTAATTTTTGGTCTTATATTTAATAGAAAAAATGCGTTAGTAGCTAAGCTTGCTGAATAAAAAAATTCCCTATTATGGGAATTTTTTTATTACACTAAAATTCATTTGATGAGTCCATAAGTAAAGATACAGATAAGTTACCATTTCTACATCTTAACTCATCTATAAATTCTTTAGTTGTTGTTTCTTCTTTCATAACAAGTTTGTAATCAAGTTCGTATATACTACCTAAATCAAGAGTAGATACTTTTACAAGTTTATGGGATACTGAATATTTTTCAATTAATTTTTCAAAAGCACCTTCAAAATCAAGATTTTCTGGTACGAGTATCTTTAATCTTCTTTTTAGTGTTTTGCCGCCACCAAAATTAAGTTTTGTAAGTATAAACATTACGATACAAAGAAAAAGTGTAAATATTACAGCACAAACATAATAGCTAATACCACAAGCAAGACCAATAGCTACAGTAGCAAATATATATGAAATATTTTTGGGACTACCAGGTTCACTTCTAAATCTAACAAGAGCAAATGCACCACTAATACTAAGAGCAGCAGCAATACTGTTACCAATTAACATAATAACAACAGCAGCAACAATTGGTACGATAACCAGTGTATAGCATAGACTTCTGTTATAATCTTCTTTATCAGCAGTTATTATATATGTAAAACTAACTATAATACCTAGTATAAATGCTATTGCCATAGTTTCAATGGTTGTTATGTTTGAGTAAACAACTCCTGTAATTTCATTAAGCATAATTTCTTACCTCCGCACTTTTGTTTTTTATGTAATTGGTATATTCTGTTCCATATTTTGAAAAACTTGTTTTTTGTAAATTATTGTGTCTAAGTATTTCAATAAACCATAAGGGCATTCTTTCATTATATTTTACTTCCATTATCATTTTATCTTCTGTAATAACTCTTTCACCGAAAATACCATTTTCAAGACTAATATCACTTCTTCTGGCTATTATATCTTTGTCAAATGTTAATCTAAATTCTGGATTGTTAGCTCCCCAAAATGCTTGTCTTTTATATGCTAAATAGACTTTAGGAATAATTTTATATATTTTTATAGCATAACTCAATTCATTTATAATTTGATTATTCATATAGTCTTTAATTTCTGAAATAGTTCCTGTGTTTGCAAATCTATAAGCCTCATTTAAATTAAAAGTAGTTCTCCTTTTATTTACACAACCTTTGTATTTTTTCTTTATTTCTAAGAATACCTTTGAATTTTGATTAGGTGTTCCATAGGAACGAAGTCTTATTTTTTCTTTGTATTGAGGTTTTTGTAAAGATGTTCTTATTAAGTTGTTATCTTGAGTATCATAGTATATATTACAAATTTGGTAAAAGCTGTTGTACTTGCTGTAATCGTCAGCTATAACTTTTTCGCCGCATTCTTTTATTATTTCTTCATAAATACTTTTTGAAATAATATATTTTTCTTCTTTTCTGCTAAAAACTTCTTTTGACATATTAATTTCTCCCTTCTTTTTTTATTTCCTTATGACTGTTATTAGTATATATAAATAAAATTAAACAGTAATTTAATTAAAATTAAAATTTAATTAGAATAAACATAGATTTTACAAAGTATGGTAAAAATAGAAAAGGGTGATTTTGTGAGAGAAAAAATATATTATTTAATATTAAAGTCCAATAAAAAAAGTATAAACTATATTTATGATATTTTTATAAGTTCAATATCTGTTTTAAGCATAGTTCCACTTATGTTTAAAAGTTATCATCCTTCCTTTGAATTAATAGAGGATACAACTGTTACAATTTTAATAGTAGATTATATATTAAGATTTATTGTCAGTGACCATATAATAGGTAGAAAGTGGTTAAGTTTTGTTATATATCCATTTACATTAGGTGCTATTGTTGACATTATATCTTTATTACCTTTTGGTAAGATATTTAGAACTTTTAGAATATTTAAGGTATTAAGATATATGGATTTCTTTTTATATATAGTAAATATTTATAGAAGTGTTAAGAATGTTCTTGGTGCAGTGCTTGTTATTGCTGTAAGTTATATATTTATTACAGCTCTTTTTATGTTTAATGTAAAAGGGGAGAATTATAATAATTTTTTTGAGGCTTTATATTGGGCGACAACAGCACTTACTACTGTTGGATATGGTGATATTTATCCTAGAACTATTACGGGTAAAATAATAAGTATGGTAACATCAATATTTGGTATAACTATAATAGCTTTACCATCAGGTGTAATAACAGCTAACATAATTAAGGAAATAAATAAAGGAAAGTCATAAAAATTTATCAATATTATAAGTTTTAAAATAAAGGTATGTTAGCTTATTTATTCAAGAAATATATGTATTGATGATAATAATTTATTAGGGCTTTAGTATATTATATCAATAAATTTTAACAAAAATAAATTAACTATTTAATTGACAAATTATGCTAAATTATGATAATATTTTATTTATGTGATTTTTAAGTTCTCGTATTTAAGTAAATAGTATTTTATTTTGAAGTGATACTATTGAACAAATAATTATAAATTTAAAAGAGTGCATTTATGTATATAACAGATATTACAATAGGA
>UQRG01000185.1 GCA_900543365.1 uncultured Eubacterium sp.
TGGACAATTATTTTTAGAAGCAAGAGATATATTAGAGGATAAATACGATAGTTATACAAATTGTTTCGCAGAAGTTGAGTCTTTGAAATCTTTCAAAAAAAGATATAAAGATAAAATTAATATATTACGAATAACAGATATTGGATTTGAAGACTATTATTTAATTCATGATTTAGTATGTCATAAAACTAATACTCAAAATCCTAAACAATATTATATTCGAGAAGCTATGAGAATTGCATATTTGTATGCAATCTATAATGATGGGAAAATTAATACGTTATATCAGGAATATCCTAGAAAATTTATTGATTATTTAATAGGATTTGATAATATATTTACTACGAATTATGATTTAAATGTTGAATTAGCAACTCAAAAACAAGTATATCATATACATGGACAGTTTGATAAGAAAAGCGATGTATATCTTTTGAATTCATTTAGAAATCAGCTTCCAGATGCACCAATAAAAGAAATAGAGATAGATGAAAATTATTTTTATCTGTATTCAAATGCACTTACAACACATAGTGGTGCGTACAAAGAATTACAAATCAAACAAATATCGCAAGCAAATAGTGTTGTTGAGAAAATGGCAATGGCTTATAATAATGACCCTAAAATTAAACAGGAAGTTGATAGCTGGACAATTGAAGCAAATAAGCTTACTGCAAATATGGGTTATGCAATTCAACTTAAAGCGGTCAATCCTTCATTGACTTTTTCTGATAATTATCATTTTGATATATTTAAAAATATTACAGGCACATTACAAATATTGGGATTATCTCCCTGGAATGACTTTCATATATTTGAATCTGTAAATGACTCTGATATTGATAAATGTGTTTATTATTATTTTGATGAGAGTGAATGTGATAAGATTAAAGAGTTACTTCCAGAGCTTAATGTTCAAGGAAAAATTGAATTTTTATCTGTGAAAGCATTTTGGGAGAATTGTTATGAAAAATAAAATGGTGTTAAAATCCCAAGCAGATTTTATGAAATGGGTAGCTATATCGAATATATTTGCTAAAAGTAGGATTATGCCTATTGTAGCATTAAAACAGTTTAATTTATTAAATGCAACACAGAGAGTAAACATTAAGAAAACATTTGATGATTATGACCAGAAACGACGAATGAGAATTCCTAAAGGTGAAATTGATGCTGCATGGGAAATCTCAGTAATGGTAGATGCACATATTATTGCAACTGAATACAATATTGATCCGTTAACAGTGATAATGTGTCTAAATCCAATTTGTAGAAGTGATGAAAAAATAATTGTTAAACGTTAAATAAGGTGATTAATATGGATAAGAATAATGGATTGCAGGAAATAAATAATGCGAAAGAAGCAGAGAGCATAGAGAAAAATAATACATTTTTGGAAAAAATTAAGAAGTATTTAAATGATGCCAATTTTTTATCAAAATCGATAGTTACTATTACAGCTATATATGCTGCTTTTTATTTTATACAAAATGTTTTTTATAAATTTAATTGTGAGAAATTGTATGGAATACCAGCAAATTATTTTAGTTACAATTCGGACCATAATATACTAGTTATAATAGCCACAGTTATTGTAATTGCAATGTTTGCATATGTATATTTTTTTCAAAAAAGTAATAAACTATCAAAAATTGATTATATATGTGATTGGTTATATAAATTTGGAACTGGTTTAATTACTGGAATGTATTGTGTTATGTTATGTTTGAAATTTTGTGGGAATTATATTGAGAAAGGTGATTTGATAATAGATATTATAATTGGGGCTTTAATGGTTATTGCTTTTATATGTGGAACGCTATCTGTATTTGTAGTTTTTAGTAAAACTCAAAAATATCCTAGAATATCTGCAATTATTACTACTATTACAATAATTATTTTTGTGCTTGGATTTTTTTATGAAATTATTCCTATAAACAAAGAGAAAAAGACATATGAATTTGTTAATATTGAAGACACGGACTATATTATCTTGTCTAAAATTGATGATAAAATTTTAGTCGTATCATATGAAATTGATGAAGATAATATATATCATATAATAACATAAAATTATAAATTTAAAAATAAATACGAGGGAGAGTACTATTATATAGATTTAAAATCACCTCCAATTATTGAAAAATAATGAAGCCTTAGATGATGAGATTATATGTTATATAATAGATTTAAAATAATGAATGTTTATTCATATATTCTTGATAAATTATATTTTTACAGTGTATTTATTATAAAATTATGATAAGGATTCTTAATACAACAAGATATGATATGCATAAGACCGAAATCTAATAAAGGAAAGGAGTGAGAAAAATAATGAGGAGCTTAAATATTACTGTTGGAGTATAGGATTTTATAGAAAATTGGAAGAATGAGGATTATTATATAGATAAAGGAGTAATATATTGCGGAAAATGTGTTATATACATTGCACAAATTACAGTTATGAATAAAACAAGGAGACCAACGATGAAACACACAATTTTCACCCCATACAGAGTATGCCCCTTAGGTGCACATGTAGACCACCAGCTTGGACAGGTTACAGGTTTTGCAATTGACAGGGGAGTTGAATTAGAATTTGACATAACAGAAGATGGAACATTTGATCTTATTAGCAAGAATTATCCAGGTCATATAATGTTCACGCTTGAAGATGAGTTAGAACGAGAGATGCTTTGGGGGGATTTCCTTAAAGCTGCGATTGTTGCACTTTCAAGAAAATATGAATTAAGGAGAGGTATCAAAGGTGTTATAGAAGGAACACTGCCAGTTGGAGGATTATCATCTTCAGCGGCAGTTATTCTTACATATCTT
>UQRG01000186.1 GCA_900543365.1 uncultured Eubacterium sp.
TATCTGTAATATATAAAAATAGCTAACTATTTATTACTTAAATTTTTAACTTAGTTTAATAATAATATTTAACTGTTTAGTATTTAATTCCCTCAGCTATTATTACTACAGGTAAACTATTAGAAAGAGTAGTATTTCCATACTTTGATACAATTTTTGTTTTGTAAGTAATAATACCAATAAATAAAATGATAAACATTACTATCATTTTTTAAGGCTATTATAGACAATTCCATTTTAATTCCCCTTATTTAATAATATCTTCAAATTTTCCTTTGCATACAGCTATAAGGTCTTGTGGATTTAAAATTATTTGAGAGCCAATTCTACCACCACTTATAATTATTTTATCCCAGCTGTCAGCACTAATATCTACAACTGTTTGATATTGTTTTTTCATTCCTAATGGAGTACATCCACCTCTTATATAACCTGTAATTTTGTTAATATCCTTAACGTGAATCATTTCCACAGACTTTTCACCTACTGATTTTGCTGCCTTTTTTAAATCCAATTCTTCAGCTATAGGTATAACAAATACATAATATTCCTTACTCTTTCCCTCAGTCACCAAGGTTTTATATGACTGGTCTGGATTTTGATGATTATGTTCAGCAACAGTCATACCATCTATAAACTCATCACACTCATAAGTATTGACATCAAATTGAATTTTGTTTTTTTCTAATATTCTCATAGCATTTGTCTTTATATCTTTATCTTTTGACTTAGCCATTTTTATCTTCCTTTCGTAGCTTTTATTTTATCTGTAATTCTTTGACAATTAGTATAAACTTCTTTATCACTTACACCAATGTTAAATTCACCATTTTCATACAATATTTTACCTCTAACCATAGTTAAAACAACATTTTCTTTACTGCCACTGTATACAATATTTTTAACTATATTGTTTATAGGCTGCATATTAGGTTTCTTAAGGTCTAAAAGTATCAAATCTGCATTTTTTCCTATATCAAGACAATCACTATTAATACCCATAGCTTTTGCACCATTAGCACAAGCCATTTTTAATACCATTTCCGCCGGTACAGCAGATGCATCTTTTGTAACTAGTTTTTGCAACACAGTTACAAGATACATTTCTCTAAACATATCAAGTGCATTATTACTAGCTGGTCCATCTGTACCTATTGCAATATTAATACCATTATTAATTAACTTTGATATTGGTGCAACACCACTAGCAAGTTTGCAATTAGATGCAGGATTTGTGACTACAAAAATATTTCTTCTTTTAATTATGTCAATATCTTCATCATTTAAATAGTTACAGTGAAACAATGTTCCACCACAATTAAAAATACCTAAATCTTCAAACAATTTAACTGGTGTTTTACCATATCTCTCAATACATTCCTTAACTTCCTTTTCAGTTTCAGCACAATGAGCAGAAACTGGTGCTTTCAATCTATTAGAAAGCTCCGAAATTTTTCTTAATTTATCAATATTCGTTGTATATTCTGCGTGAAAACCTAATTGGTGAGATACAACAGAACTATATCTATTGTATTTATCATAATCTTTCTCAAGTTCTTCTACATCACTTACAAAATTATTTAATGCACCACAAATTACACCATTAAATCCAGTTTCCTTACAGGCCTGAGCTATTGATTGTGGCAAAAAATACATATCAAAAGCAGATGATATACCACTTGTTAAATATTCCATAATAGCAAGTTTTGTAAGCCAAATACCGTCATCAGCATTTAGCTTTTCCTCCATAGGAAAAACAGCTTCATTAAGCCACCTGTCAAGAGGTAAATCATCAGCATAAGAGCGTAAAAATGTCATTGGTGAGTGTGCGTGAGTATTCTTAAATGACGGCATTATTAAATTACCATTACAATCTATTTCTCTTTCAAAATTTCCAGATTTTTTACTGCCAATATATATAATTTTATCATTTTCAACCCAAATTTCATTATTGTCAACAACATTAAAATCACCATTAAGTGTTAATATTTTACAATTATAAAATCTAATCATATTTACACCGCCTTTGTAATCTCCTTAATAAGTTTTTTGAATATCGGAGCTACTCTGTCTGCACACTCTTGTACTTCCTTGTGATTAAGAGGTTGTTCTGTTACACCACAAGCCATATTTGATATACAACTAATACCACATACTTTGAAACCACAATGATTAGCTACTATTGCCTCACAAGCTGTACTCATACCTACAGCATCAGCTCCTAATACTCTCAACATTTTTATTTCAGCTGGAGATTCATAGCTTGGACCTGTTAATTGAGCATAAACTCCCTGTTGTAACTTAATATTATTTTTTTTAGCAACTTTTAAAACAATATTTCTCATTTCATTATCATATATGTTTGACATATCTGGAAATCTATAACCAAATTCGTCAATATTTTTTCCAATCAAAGGATTGTCAACAAAACAAGATATATGGTCAGTAATAACCATTAAATCACCAGCAGAAAATTCAAAATTTATTCCACCTGCTGCATTAGTAATAATTATATTTTCTGCTCCCATTAATTTCATTAATCTTATGGGTAATGTAACCATTTCCATTGAGTAGCCTTCATAAAAATGAACTCTACCTTGCATAATTACTACTGGCACATTATCTATATAACCAAAGACAAATCTTCCCTTATGTCCTTCAACAGTAGATACAGGAAATTTTTCAATTTCATTATAATTTACAATAGCTTTTATATTAATTTCATTAGCTAGTTCTCCTAAACCTGAACCCAAAATAATAGCAACCTTTGGTATAAAATCCGTTTTACTTCTCACACTACTAAGAATTTTTTTATAATCCCT
>UQRG01000187.1 GCA_900543365.1 uncultured Eubacterium sp.
TAGGAAAAGAAGATGTTGTTAAGACCTTAGTTGTATCAATAACTGCTGGTGGGCATATTCTTCTTGAGGATATACCCGGTGTAGGTAAAACAACATTAGCACTTGCTTTGTCTAAAACATTAGGACTTAAATATAGTAGAATCCAGTTTACACCAGATGTTATGCCTAGTGATATTATAGGATTTAATATGTATAATCAAAAAAGTCAGACATTTGATTATGTTCAAGGTGCAGGAATTTGCAATTTGTTTTTGGCTGATGAAATAAATAGAACATCATCAAAAACTCAGTCTGCATTACTTGAACTTATGGAAGAAGGCAAGTATACTGTTGAAGGTGTTACAAGGGATTTACCTAAGCCTTTTATAACTATTGCAACTCAAAATCCTTTTGGTTCGGCTGGTACTCAGAGACTTCCTCAATCTCAAATAGAAAGGTTTACTGTTAGAGTTTCAATGGGTTATCCTTCACCAAAATCTGAAATTGAAATTTTAAAGGGTGCTAAAGGTAATAAACTTGATATTTTAAATAATATTATTTCTGCTAATGAACTTATAGAATATCAAAAATTGGCTGAAAATACTTTTGTTAAAGATAATATTTATACTTACATAGTAGATATTGTAAATGCTACAAGAAACAATCCATATATATCAATTGGTATTAGTCCAAGAGGTAGCATTGCCATATTAAAAATGGCTAAGGCAAATGCAGTATTTAATGACAGAGATTATGTTATACAAGAAGATGTGTTGGATATTATAGAGGCAACAGCTTCCCATAGAATTGAGTTGAGTTCAGAGGCTATGGCAAAGGGATTAACAGAAAAACAAGTTATAAATAATATTGTAAGTAGTATTAAATTAAAGGGATGATATATATGAGAATATTTAAAATTATAAGTGTTTTATTTATTTTTGTTTTTCTTGTGTATATAGCTATATTTTTTAACAGTTATTATTCTTTAGTTGGAGCTTTTGCTTTAATATTTATTTTGATATTTGATGTTATTTTGTTTTTTCTGCCTTTTGACAATATATCTATAGATATTGTTGGAAATAGTGGAAAGTATAAAAAAGGCGAAAAAGCTGTAATTGAATTTATTATAAAAAATAAAAGATATTTACCTGTGTCAAGTTGTAAATTTGATGTTGAAATTAAGAATAATTTTTACAAAAAAAATAGTGTGAAAATAAAAACAAGTTTGCCAATATTTGTTCCAAAAAAAATATATTTACCATTAAATTTAACTAAATCTGGTACAGTTAAAATAAGGGTTGACAAAGTAGAATATAGTGATTTATTGGGTTTATTTAAAAAATACAAAAACATTAGTATAGTTTGTTCAGTTATTTCAATGCCTATAAGAACTAATAAAACCACTATAGAATATGGTAATTTACAATCAGATGAATTACCAGCAGCTAATAAATATTTAAGCAGTAATGGTGATATTAATGGTTATAAGGAATACACATTGGGAGATAGAAATTATAATATTAATTGGAAGTTATATTCAAGAACAAATACTCTTTATGTAAAAGAATTTGAAAGAGCTGGTGCAGACGAGGCAGTTGTACTTTTAGATATGAATGTAAACAACTTGGATAAGGCTATTGATATAGTTTATAACATTGATTATAGTTGTAAAGGATTTACATTATTGTGGTTACCTTGTGGCAATGAAGAATTTGAAAGTGCTTATATTTTAGATAAAGAGTCTATGGATAATGCGATATATAGAATATTTGATTCAGTACCAGATGTATTAGTTAATAAAGCTTTAACAGAATATAAAAGATTATATAAAGAAAGTAAAATAATGTATGTAAGTGATAAAATGGAGTTATTATGATAACAGATAAAACTAATAAATATGGTGTTGAAATATTTGCACCTTATTCAAGATTAAGAGGAGATATTGTACTGCTTCTTTTAAAGTGTATATTGTGTAGTATTTCTTCAATTATTATTTTTAATTTAATATGCAAGGGCTTTAATATTCAATGCGATTATGTCTTAATGTATAGGATTATTTTATTTGCTGTAGTTGTACTTTCAGTTTTGCAAATTAATACAGTTGTTTATGTAATTAGCTGTTGTTTTTTGATATTTAAGCTGTATAAATATGTCATATTAAATATGAAAATATTAAAAAATGGTATTAAGATAATTATGAATCAATGTTATGGTATTGTGTCTAAAGCACTTAATTTACCTTCAGTTAATGGTTTTGATAATATTGTAGGTGACTCTTATACTATTGTTAATAGTGTTTTAGGTATTATAGCTGTAATTATATCTTTAATTATGGTAACAATTTTTGTTAAATTTAATTCTAAAATACTTTATGGCATTTTTGTTAGTTTAATATTTGCTTTGTTGTCTTTTTTTGACTGTAATATTAGTTATTTTAATGCTTTGGTTATAATTTTTTCTTTTGTTACGCTATGTGTTTTTAGTTTATGTAGTGAAAAATCCTTTGGTTTAAGATTATTTAATAAAAATAAAATAAAAGTTGACTTAAATTATACTTTGCAAATTATTGTTTATAGTGCAGTGTTTTTTATATTTGTATTTTTAACTACAAGTATATTTTATAGTAATGAAAAGTTTGAAAATAAATTTAATATTAAATATAGCGATAACATAAAATTTACAGCAAGAGATATTGCAATTATGAAGTATGCAGAGTATAAGGATTTTGCATCGAATGAAAGTTTTGATTTAGGTCAATTAAATTATTCATCTTATGTTAAGCCTAATTTTAAAACCAATGT
>UQRG01000188.1 GCA_900543365.1 uncultured Eubacterium sp.
TGTTGACATAAGCAAGCTATCATTTGTATAAGTATATGACGCCATTATTTGACCTACTTAGTTGTTTATATTTTTTTAATAAAGTAAAAGTAGTGCAATTTTAAAACAACTGCACTACTTTTACTATAAGTATTTAAATTTTATCAAATTACTTTTTATGTGGCGATTATATTATTTTGTATAAATATTCCATATAACTAGTTTATAATTTGATGCTTTTTAACAATATGTGCCTATTTTAACATAACTACTAAAATATGATTTTTAATAAAACACTCAATATACTTAATCTAAAAAAGAATTATATTTTATGCTATTAACCTTATTATTGTTAAATAATACTAAAATATATCCGGGAGAAGTTTTATAAATAAAGTAATTTTCATCAATTTTATCAGGAACTCCCATTTTTTTTAAGACCTCAGTCTTATCTAGTGTATAAAATTTTTCATCATCTGCTAAAGATTTATACATTATCTGTCTTACATAGGGTTTATCATTCCATAATTCATACGAAAAGTTTTGATATTTTTTTATTGTATATGTATTTAATCTACCAAGCGCTATAGTAAAACAAAAAACGATTATCATATATAGCAAAACACAAAAACTATACTTAAAACAACATCCTTCTTTTATTGTAAATATAATTAATAGAATTGGTATTAATATTAATAATAATATACCTAACATATATGGCATTTTAAATAAAATGCCATATTCATATCTTAATAAATTATATCCTCCAAACAGATACAATAAACCTTCATTATACAATAAAAATATGGAACAAATAATTAAACAAATTAAACCTAAAAGTTTTAATATTTTACGCATAATTTACCTCCAAATTACATATAATAACTAAATTCAGGTAGTTTTCCTTTAGGAAACAGATTTTCTCCTTCGTTATCTAAATCAACATGTTGTGTTCTATTCACCCAATCATTCGTTTTACCAATACTTTCTGCTCCCTTACTAAATGCATTTGCCCTGTTATGCCAAACCCACTCTGAAACCATAGATGCTTCTGTTCTTTTCCAATTACTTGAATGTTTTAAATTATATTCTAATAGCACACCTATAATCGCTTTTTGTGCATTTTTATCTGTTATTTTTGTTGAATTCCTTATTTGCATATTAGGATTATTATTATTTCTATAATCAATTACTACAACATCATTAGTTCCTATCGATTGAGCATCTGCTATAGATGCCTTTTCCTCATCAGTTCCACTTATATTCAATATATATACATTTCCAACTTTTTTAACATATTGTCCTGATTCATCATTAAATATTTGTTCATATTCTTCATATGTATATGTATAATTATATATTTTTCCTCCGTGAGTATAGTCATAATTGTCTTTATAATTTGGATCACAAGTTTTTCTTATGTTAGTTGCAGTAAGATGTGCTTTATTCATTCCAACATAATCATTATTTTCTTTTGCCTTATTATATTGTTCCTGATACTTCTTAATTTCTGCTTTTTCTGATTTACTCATTGTCCTAGAAAGTCCCGCCTTATCCCAAAACATAATCGGATTTCCACTACAATAACTATACCAGTTACCACCACTTCTTGCTGGGTCTTCATTTATAAATCTACCTATTTCACTATCATAGTATCTATTTCTAAGATAAATAAATCCACTTTCTTGGTCTGTATATTCACCACAGTACTGCCAAGGGTTATAAGTGAGACTACTGAAAAAGTCCCCTTGTCTATATTCTACTCATTATAAAAATGCACAAACAATTTATATATTAAATTAGACAGAAAAAAATATATAAAGAAAAACAAACAAAATGATAATATATAAGCAACCAATTTACTTAAAAATATATTTTCAATTGATATAATTTTACTCAAATACTTGGAACAATAACCAAATAAAACAATTAATAATAAACATATACAAAAATCAATTATTCTATAAATTTTCATATAGATATTATTTAATTTGATTTTATTTCCACAATTCATACAACTAATTTCCTTTGGTAAATGTTTGAATATACTAACTTTCGTAGCATAACCACATTTTTTACATCTTAATTTCATTTTTTATCTTATTAACCTCGCTTCCTTCTGTCATTCCTGTATAGCGAGTTCTATAATCAGATATTATTTCAATTGGAACATTTTCTCCAGTATTAATATCTGTAGCATACTTTAAAACTCTAACTGTTTCAACATTTTCATACATGTTTCTATTACCTTCCATAGGTCTATCACATAAAATGATTTCTGATACATAATTCCCCGCCTCTAAAACAAGACCTGATTGAATTTCTCCAGAAATTATGTTACTTGTAAGTCCACCTAAAGCAGCACCCACTTTATTGGTTATATTAATTGAGGATGATATTTCTGAACCAATAGCCATTCCTAATGCTGTGTATAAAGCAACTTCTGCAATCTCATGTTCTTTCGTTATCGTAAATTCAAGCCTAAATTCAACATAATTTAAACCAATTGAGTCATAAAAGTCAGTACGTTCCATCTCCATATGACCTTCACTATTAACAGTTACAATATCTCTATATGAGTTATCTTTAGGAATATATGCCATACCGCTATTATAATTATAATCTCTAACAACCTTATCACTACCCCAGCCTAAACTTAAAGTTGCAATATTTTTCTTGCTATTATCCCATTTTGCTTTATTAACACCAAATAATGGTGTAATATCGTAAGCGAAATTAACCGCCAAACCTCTCTCTAAACCACTAGGATCCCAAAACATAATAGGATTTCCACTACAAT
>UQRG01000189.1 GCA_900543365.1 uncultured Eubacterium sp.
ATATATAAAAATATAAGCTAAAAAACATTATCGTATATAGAAGTTTATAAAAATTTTTTATTTATTTTTTGATGTTGCTACCACATACATAGCATCACCAAAAGAAAAGAATCTATATTTTTCCTCTACTGCACACCTATATGCGTTTAACACATTTTCTCTACCAGCCAAAGCACTAACAAGCATAATCAAAGTAGATTCCGGTAAATGGAAATTAGTAATTAAATTATCTACTATTTTAAACTTATAACCAGGATATATAAATATATCTGTCCAACCGCTACAAGCCTCAATATGTCCACTTTCATCAGCAATAGATTCAAGAGTTCTAGTACTTGTAGTACCAACAGTTATTATTTTGCCACCATTTTCTCTGGTTTTATTTATTAAGTCAGCATTTTCTTTATCAATCATATAAAACTCAGAATGCATTTTATGGTCATTTATATCATCAGCTTTAACTGGTCTAAATGTACCAAGACCAACATGTAGAGTAAGTCTAGCTATATTTACACCTTTTTCCTTAAGCTGTTCCATAAGTTCAGGTGTAAAGTGCAAACCAGCAGTAGGTGCAGCAGCAGAGCCTTCATTTTTGGCATAAACAGTTTGGTATCTATTCTTATCTTCAAGTTTTTCGTGAATATATGGAGGCAAAGGCATTTCTCCTAATTTATCTAAAATTTCTTCAAATATGCCTTCATAATTAAACTTAACAATTCTATTACCGTCATCAAGAACCTTAATAATTTTAGCCTCTAAAAGTCCATTACCAAATTCAATTATGTGACCGGGTCTTGCCTTTTTACCTGGATAAACAAGAGTTTCCCAAGTATCATCCTCATTCCTTTTTAATAAAAGAATTTCAACTCTTGTTCCTGTATCTTTTCTTGCACCAATTAGCCTTGCAGGCAATACCTTAGTTTCATTAATAACAAGGCAATCCCCTGGATTAATCATATCTAAAATATCTCTAAATATTTTGTGCTGAATTTCACCAGTTTCTTTATTAAGAACCATTAATCTTGATGATGACCTATCCTTTAAAGGTGTTTGAGCTATTAACTCCTCTGGCAAATTAAAATAAAAATCACTTTTTAACATCTTTAACCTTCCTTACTTTATATCTATACCTGTATAATAAAAACTCAATATTTCTTTAAAATTATAGCCTGCCTCAGCCATTCCTTTAGCACCATATTGGCTCATACCAACATTGTGACCATAACCCTTACCTGTTAAAGTAACAACACCCGCTTTACCTGTTGTAGTACTTGTAGGTGCATCTATTCTCTTTGCACCATTATTACTTTCAACTATATAAGACTTGCCAAGTTCACCTTTTTTACCATTACCATTTTGTGCTGATACAGAACCATTTATCTCTTTAGTATTACCTTTGGAACTAACAATATAAACAGACTGACCATTTGTAACTGTTGTAGCACCACTAGTAACAATAAAGTTCCTTGATAAAAGGCTACCGCCATTTGAAGCAGAAAATACAGTTCTTATAGTGTCATTTTTTACTGTTTTTTCACCTTTAGAGCCTTTAAAAGTCAATGCAGTTACAAGACCATTTTCATCATATTGAGCTGCAACAGAAATAACATTTCCTATGTTAAACCCCTTGGCTGAACAAATATTAGTAAGCTCTGCGTATGAAAATTCTCTTGTCCATTCTTTACATTCTTTTTCATAAGTATCTTTTTTCCCTACCAAATAAGGAGTTTCATTACCCCAACCTTCAGCACCGTCAAGCGTCGCTCCACCATCTGATGAAAAATAAACTGCTGTTATTAGTTTATCATTATAATAAGCACAAAGACCTTTTGTTTCATTTACAGCTGCTATACCTGCCTCTGTTTCCTTTTTAGTCCCATTGTAATCTTGACAATGTGTATTATCACATATATCATAAATCTTATGCTTGCCTTTATTCTGTTTCATATATGTTCTAGCTGCAACAGCTTGTGCCTTTTGAGCCTCTTTGCTCCAAGAAGAAGGCATTTCAGAATTAATAACACCATAAAGATATTTTTCTTCATCAATAACATTAATACCAGTTAATGTACCACCAGATCTATTAAGCTCAATATCATCTCTATAGGCATTACTACCAGCATTTATTACTCCATCTCCACTATTTACTCTTGCAGGATTTGACCCATCTACAAGAAATTTATATGTACCATTTGATGCAAAACCAACGCAATAGGCATTTGTATTAGCTGATGTTAAATTAAGTTTTTTGCCATCAGTACGCACATATATAGTCCAACCACTGTCAGTTAATGTTACAATACAATTATAGCCAGTATAATCACTTAAATGACCATAAGCCTCATCATAAGTATTATAGTATTTTTCAGTATGATAATAGTTGCCAGAAACTGGCTTAACTGTATATGTACCACTTACTTTATACTTAATACTATCACCAATACCAACTCCCATATTTTCATCAGAAACTGTAATTGACGCAACAGATTTAAAGTTTTTTTCAAGTCCAACTCTTATTGTATCTGCATAGGCATTGACAGCAGTAAAATATAAACCAACTGTTGCAAAAGTTAATGCAAATAAACAATTCAATTTTTTCAAAAAAATCACCTCAGAATATAGTATACAACAATATTCGATATTTTTCCATAAGCAATTTAAAATATAATAAAATTTTAACAAACAAATACTGAGGTTACAATCTGTAACCTCAGTTAGAGTGTCAAAACTAAAATAATCAAAAATTATACAATTTACATAAAATTTTATTGTACAAAT
>UQRG01000190.1 GCA_900543365.1 uncultured Eubacterium sp.
TTTCCATAAACTGCTGAGATTCCATTAATTCATCTTTGATTTTATCCATTTCTTCATCAAGTTTATATGCTGCCTCAGCACAAACCTTAAGTCTATTTTTAATTTCAGCAGGAACATTTTTATCAAATTTATATCTTAAAGAATGTTCAATAGTTGCCCAAAAGTTCATAGCAAGAGTTCTAATCTGCAATTCACACTTAATTTTTCTATATTCACCTTGAACAAACATAGGATAATTAATGGTAATATGATAACTTCTGTAACCACTAGTTTTAGTATTAGTTATGTAATCTTCTTCCTCTATTACTTCCATATCATAGCCGTGACGCTTTCTAATTAACTTTATAACTTCCTGAATGTCGTCAACAAATCTACATATAATACGCACACCAGCTATGTCTTCCAAAACATCAAGTGCCTTATCTAACGGAATATTTCTTCTATTAGACTTTTCAATAATACTTGCAACAGTTTTAACTCGTCCAGTAACATCTTCAATTGGAGAAATTAAGTTAGCTGTACGATATTCCCTCATTATCCCCTTAAATTTAATTATTAATTCATCAACAGCTTGTTCGTAAGGAAGCAAGGCCTGTTTCCAATCAACTAACATATTAACAACACCTCCAAAAATATTTTAACATAATTATATTTAGTTTTCAACTTTAATAACATAATAAAAATTATTTTGATATTTTTCGCAAAAAGATATTGACAAATAAGAATAAAAATGATAATATGTATTTACAAGTAATAATAATTATCATTTGGAGGTAAAATAATATGAAAAAATTTGTATGTTCTGTATGTGGTTATGTTCACGAAGGTAATGAAGCTCCTGAAAAATGTCCATTATGTGGTGCTCCAGCCTCTAAGTTTAATGAGGTTAAGGAAGGTCTTACTTTCGCTTGTGAACATCAGGTAGGTATTGTTGACGGTGTTGACGAAGAAATCGTACAGGGTTTAAGAGAAAACTTTGCTGGTGAATGTTCAGAAGTTGGTATGTACTTAGCAATGAGTAGAGTAGCTGACAGAGAAGGTTATCCAGAAGTTGCTGAGGCTTACAAGAGAATTGCTTTTGAAGAAGCTGAACACGCTGCTAAGTTTGCTGAAATGTTAGGTGAAGTTGTTACTGATTCAACTAAGAAGAACCTTGAATTAAGAGTTATGGCTGAACACGGTGCTACTCAGGGTAAACTTGACATTGCTATTGCTGCTAAGAAAGCTAATCTTGACGCTATTCACGACACAGTTCACGAAATGGCTAAGGACGAGGCTAGACACGGTAAGGCATTTGCTGGTCTTTTAAATAGATATTTTAAGTAATATTTTACACATTTCTTATAATAAATTAAGAGCAGATTTATTTCTGCTCTTTTTTAGTGTTTAAAATTAATAAAAAGGGATACAACCTTTTATAATTATACATAAAAGCAACTGTATTTATCAAATAATAAAGCGGCGTAGAACTAAAAGAGTTCTACACCGCAAAGTTATCAATATTTATCAACTTTACTAGTTGACTAAGAACCATTAAATAACAGTTATCATAAACAATATATTTTTAATAAAATTATTTGTCTAACTCAGCAAAATACTTGATAGTTCTTACCATCTGGCTAGTGTAAGAATTTTCATTATCATACCAAGAAACAACCTGTACTTCATATAAATCATCAGCAATCTTATTTACCATTGTCTGAGTTGAATCAAATAATGAACCATAAGTAATACCAACAATATCTGAAGAAACGATTTCATCTTCATTGTAACCGAAAGAATCAGAAGCAGCAGCCTTCATAGCAGCATTGATACCTTCAACAGTTACATCAGCACCCTTAACAACAGCAGTAAGGATAGTAGTAGAACCAGTAGGAACTGGAACTCTCTGAGCAGAACCGATTAACTTACCGTTAAGTTCTGGAATAACTAAACCAATAGCCTTAGCAGCACCAGTTGAGTTAGGAACAATATTAACTGCAGCAGCTCTAGATCTTCTTAAGTCACCCTTTCTCTGAGGACCATCAAGAGTCATCTGGTCACCAGTATAAGCGTGGATAGTAGACATAATACCAGCCTGAATAGGAGCATATTCATTAAGAGCCTTAGCCATAGGAGCTAAACAGTTAGTAGTACAAGAAGCAGCAGAAATAATCTTATCATCAGCTGTTAAAGTCTTCTCATTTACACTAAATACGATAGTAGGTAAGTCATTACCTGCTGGAGCAGAAATAACAACTTTCTTAGCACCTGCTGTAATATGAGCAGCAGCCTTATCCTTAGAAGTATAGAAACCAGTACACTCAAGTACTACATCTACATCTAAATCGCCCCAAGGAAGCTTAGAAGCATCAGCCTCTTTGTAAATTTCAATTTCCTTACCATTTACAACAATAGAAGATTCCTTAGCTTCAACAGTACCGTTGAACTTACCCTGAGTTGAATCATACTTTAATAAGTGAGCTAATACTCTTGGTGCAGTTAAATCGTTGATAGCAACAACTTCATAACCATCAGCAACAAACATCTGTCTGAAAGCAAGTCTACCAATACGACCAAAACCATTAATAGCAACTTTAACCATTTTTGTTTCCTCCTAAAAATAAATAAATATCAAACAAAACTTAAAGTCTTGCAAGACAGTATGTTATAAATATAACAATAAATCAAATTCATTTATAACATTAACTAAACTTAATTATAGCACAAATTTCCATATCTTTAAACATTTTTTTTTAAAATTAGTGTAAAATTTTAATATTTATCAAT
>UQRG01000191.1 GCA_900543365.1 uncultured Eubacterium sp.
CTTTTATTTCTTTAACAATATCCTTAAGTTGTTTATTAGAACAATCTATTTCAATATCAGCATAATCTTCATAAAGAGGAACTCTTTCGTCATATAAATCTTTTAAAGTCTGTCCCTTTTTAATTGACACACCTCTTTTACTAAGGTCACCTAGTCTATTCTTTATTTCATCATAATTTTGCTTTAAATAAACAATTTTACCAACTTTCCTTAAATGTTCCATTGCCTCTTTGCCATAAACAGCACTACCACCAGTAGCAAGCACAGTTTTAGTCATTTCAATAGAAGCATTAACTCTATTTTCAATTTCTCTAAATCCGTCATCTCCAACTTCAGATATGATTTCGTGAAGAAGTTTACCTTCTTTTTCTTGTATAACCAAATCTGAATCAATAAATTTGTAACCTAAACTTTTAGCCAATACAACACCTATTGTACTTTTTCCTGCTCCTGGCATACCAATTAAAATTACATTTTTCATACTACCACCTAATCTCAATTAAATCTTCTTTAAATTGGCAAATTTACTCATAAGTTTTTTTTCGCCAAGTTTGCCAAAATCTACTGTAATTTCATAATCAGCTCCAGCCGGTGTCATATCCTTAACAGTACCAATACCAAACTTAATATGCTTAACTTGGTCGCCTACAGTAAAGTTTAATTCAACATTTTTAGGCTTAGGCATCTTATAAGGATTGATACCCTTTTTAGAAGGATTAAAATGCTGTGGACTATTTTTTAAACTAAAAGAATTATCTGCCTTTTTAACTGAAAGTCCATCTTCACTTCTTTCAATATACGCAGATGGAATTTCCTTCAAAAATCTTGAAGATTGATTAAATACTCTTTGTCCGTGTTGCATTCTATTCTTAGCAGCTGTTAAATAAAGTTCTTTCTTTGCTCTTGTTATACCTACATAGCAAAGTCGTCTTTCTTCTTCCATTTCAGTACCTGTACCATCTTGCATTGCTCTAAATCCAGGAAATATACTTTCTTCAAAACCAGCAATAAACACTGTTTCAAACTCAAGACCCTTTGATGAATGAAGCGTCATAAGTACAACTGTATCCTGTCCTTCTGTAAATCCATCAACATCTGCCACAAGAGCAACTTCTTCAAGAAATTGTGATAGCGTAGCATTTTCATTATTTTCTTCAAATTCAGATGCCTTATTTACAAGTTCACTTATATTTTCAAGTCTACCCTTTGCTTCATCAGTATTTAAGGCTTTAAGCTCTGCACTATAACCAGTTTCATCAGTTATCTTTTCAATTAATTCAGAAACAGGCAATTCTTCTGCATCTATCATAAATCCATTTAAAAGTTCAACAAAGGCAACAAGGGATTTTTGTGCTCTAGGCGTAAGCGAATCAATATTATCACTTTCACATAAAGCCATATAAAAACTTATATGCTTATCAATAGCATATTCAGAAATTTTAGCAACAGTAGTGTCACCAATAGAACGCTTTGGTACATTAATTATTCTCTTTAAAGCAACATCATCATTAGGATTATTAAGTACCTTTAAATAGCACATAATATCTCTTATTTCTCGTCTATCATAAAAACGAGTACCACCAAAAAGCCTATAAGGAATGCTACTCTTAACTAACTGTTCCTCTATAACTCTTGAAAGAGCATTGTTCCTATAAAGTATTGCGAAATCACTATATTTTTTACCTTCAACAACCTCTTTGTCAATAGTATCACATATATACTTAGCCTCATCTCTATCACTACTTGAAAGATGGAATTTTAACTTTGCCCCATCCCCTTGGTCAGTCCAAAGCGCCTTAGCCTTTCTAGTTCTGTTATTTTTAATAACAGCATTTGCAGACTCAAGTATTAAGCCGGTTGAACGATAATTTTGCTCAAGCTTAATAACTGTAGTATTCTTAAAATCTTTTTCAAAATCAAGAATATTATTAATGTCAGCACCTCTCCAGCCATATATACTCTGGTCATCGTCACCTACAACACAAAGGTTGTTGTACTTTGATGCAAGAAGTTTAACAAGCTGATATTGTGCTCCATTGGTATCCTGATACTCATCAACCATAATGTACTTAAATCTTTCTTGATATTTATCAAGTATGTCTGGTCTTGTTTTAAAAAGTTCAACTGTTTTAAATATAAGGTCATCAAAATCAAGAGCATTATTATCCTTAAGTCTACTTTGATACATTGCATAAATATCAGCAACTTTTCTCATTCTAAAGTCATTTTCAACTTCCTTCATATAGTCCTCAGGAGTGTGCATTTGGTCTTTTTGTTCACCAATTTGAGACATAAGCATTTTAGGTGGATAAACTTTATCGCTTATATTATTTTCTTTAAGAATATCCTTAATTAATCTTTCACTATCATCTGAGTCATATATTGAAAAATTGTTATTATATCCAATTTTATCTATTTCTCGTCTTAAAAGTCTAACACAAGTTGAGTGGAATGTACTCACCCAAACTTCATCACCCTGTGGAGTAATAGCAGATACTCTTTCTTTCATTTCTCTTGCAGCCTTGTTAGTAAATGTAATCGCAAGTATATTAAAAGGTCTAACTCCCTTATCAATTAAATAGGCAATTCTGTGAGTAAGAACTCTAGTCTTGCCAGAGCCTGCTCCTGCTAGCAGTAAAAGTGGTCCTTCTGTAGTAAGGACCGCCTGTTTTTGCATATCATTTAAATTACTTATTTTTTCTTGAATACTACTCATATTTATTCTCCAATCTCTTTAA
>UQRG01000192.1 GCA_900543365.1 uncultured Eubacterium sp.
TCTAAAGCCTTGCCTATGCTGCCCTGTGAATAAATGCTGTATAATTGTGCTGTATCAGGTGTCAAATTCATATTATTGACAAGATAGCCGGTAACAATATTGTAGGGAAGGGGATGCAGTTTAAACATAATACATCTTGAAAGTATAGTAACTAAAAATTTGTTATAGTTTTCACACAGTAAAAGGAATATACCATACTCAGGTGGTTCTTCCAAAGTTTTAAGGAAGGCATTCTGAGCAAGTATATTCATTTTATCAGCCTCAGGTATAATAAATATTTTATAGTTATTTCTGTAAGGCTTAATTGTTATATTTTTTAATATCTGATTTCTAATATCAGATACAGTAATATCTTTTTTGTCATGAGTAACATATATAATGTCTGGATTATTGTTTTCGTCAAAGGTTTTGCAACTTAAACAATGACCACAACATTCTGTGCCACCTTCTTCGCAATTTAGAGTTTTAGCAAAGGCTTTAGCTATTGTGCTTTTACCAATTCCATATACTCCATCAAATATATAAGCGTGGTTTATTCTATTGTGAGCTATTGATGTTTTTAAGTGGTCAATTATTTTTTCGTGACCTAATATATGACTAAAATTAATATTTAACATTATATACCATTTTTCTCCATTAGGCGTTCAATGCCCTTAATTATTTCATTATGTATTTCATCAACGGATTTAAGGGCATCAATTACTTGTATTCTGTTTTTACATCTTTTGGATAATCTTACATATCCATCATATACTCTTTGGTGAAAACTGAACTTTTCGGCTTCTAATCGGTCAAGTTCAGCCTGATTTCTTTTTCTTGCCAGACCATCTTCTGGCTTTAGTTTAAGGAAGAAAGTAATGTCAGGTTCTAAGTCACCAACAGCATACTTATTAATATTTTTAATAAGTCTTTCTCCTATTGAACGGGCAAAGCCTTGATAAACAACAGAACTATCGACAAATCTGTCGCTTATAACAATATCCCCTTCTTTAAGAGCAGGCAGTATAACTTCTTCTACATGCTGTGCTCTTGCAGCAGCATATAAAAGAGCCTCAGTCATATCTGTCATTTCTATATTATTTTTATCTATTATAATTTCTCTGATTTTTTCGCTTATGGGAGTACCACCAGGTTCTCTTGTGCAAATTACCTTATATCCCTTGTTTGTAAAATGTTGTGCAAGACGATTAATTTGTGTAGTTTTGCCTGCACCGTCTGTACCCTCCATAGTAATAAATAAGCCTGACATTTTATCCTCCGATTTTATCTTGCTAACCAGCCACCGTCAACAGCTAATGTAAAGCCGTTTACATAGTTTGCTGCATCTGAACAAAGATATATTACAGCACCCATCATATCATCAGGTGTACCCCAACGACCAGCAGGTATTCTGTCTAAAATAGCTTCTGAACGGTTTGAATCTCCTCTTAACTGAGCAGTATTGTTAGTTGCCATATAACCAGGAGCAATACCGTTTACATTAATGTTGTGACTAGCCCATTCATTAGCTAATGCTCTGGTTAAACCTAATATAGCAGACTTACTTGCAGCATAAGCCGGAACTCTAATACCACCTTGATAGCTTAACATTGAGCAAATATTGACAATCTTTCCCCCAGTACCTTGAGCTATAAATTCTTTAGCAACAGCTTGAGCTAAGAAAAATACAACTTTTTCATTAATGTCGATTACTTTGTCCCAGTTTTCTTCTGTAACATTAATAGCATCTTCTCTTAAAATAATACCGGCATTATTAACGAGAATATCAACTTTACCAAATTTATTCTTAACTTCAGATACAATGTAGTCAATTTGTTTAGTTGAACCTAAGTCAGCAATAATTTCAAAAAATTCGCCACCATTTTTTTCAACAGCTTCTTTAGTTTCATCACAACTTCTTCTGGCAACACCACAAACTTTTGCTCCTGCTTGAGCCAAAGCTACACACATACCTTGACCAAGTCCAGTGTTTGCCCCAGTAACAATTGCTACTTTTCCCTCTAATTTAAATAAATCTAAAATCATAATAAATCCTCCCTTAATTTTTATTTAACAATAGTATAACACATATAAAAATTAAGTTCAATAAAATATCATTGAAAAAAATCTACAAATATGTTATTATTATATAACAAAACGGAAATGGTATTGTGAGGTGTTTATATGGCAATTAAGGAATCAGGTGAAAATTACCTTGAATCCATACTTATTATAAAAGAAAGAAAAGGCTATGTTCGTTCAATTGATGTTGCAAATGAATTAGGTGTTTCTAAGCCTAGTGTTAGTAGAGCTATGTCTGTACTAAAAAAGGAAGGTCTTATTGATATGGACGGTCTTAATCAGATTTTGCTTACTGAAGATGGCAGAAAAATAGCTGAAACTATTTACGAAAGACATAGAGTAATTACTAAGTTTCTTGTGTCTTTAGGTGTTGATGAGGAAACTGCTGCTAATGATGCTTGCCGAATTGAACACGTTATTAGTCCACTTTCTTTTCAAAAAATTAAGGAGCATTTTTTTGATAAATAAGTTAAAAATAAATTTTATGGAGGTGTTAATATGTCAGTAATTACTATTACAAAGGAAAATTTTGAATCAGAGGTTTTAAATTCAGACAAGCCTGTGCTTGTGGATTTTTGGGCAGTATGGTGTGGTCCTTGTCAGATGCTATCTCCAGTTGTTGACCAAATAGCAGAAGAAAATGACGCTGTTAAAGTTGGCAAGGTTAA
>UQRG01000193.1 GCA_900543365.1 uncultured Eubacterium sp.
ACATCAGGCACATAATAGTGAGCATATATCAATATTCTTTTTTTACCTAACATCCTATCCTCCTTTTAATTTTTATATTCTCGCAGTTAAAACTTCTGCATTGCCTACAATTTTTAATGTTGTGTCGTTTGCTGGCACAAAAAAACTATCCCCTTGATTAAAATCAACTGTATCATTTTCAATAAGGATTTTTCCACTTCCGGATATTATAACTAAAAGCACAAAAGATGAGTTGTCTATTTGTATATCTGAAACAATATTGGATTTAATATAATCAACTGTAAAATACTTACAATTACATATTGTTTCACCATCAGAATTTTCCGATTTATAATGCTTAGTATATTCAGCCTCATTAGGCAAAAGAACTTCTAATGCCTCATCTATATGTAAGTTACGCTTATTACCAAAACCATCAACTCTGTTATAATCATACAAACGATATGTAACATCAGAATTCTGTTGAATTTCACATATTAATATACCCTTACCAATAGCGTGAACAGTACCTGCAGGAATAAAAAATGACTGACCTTTTTTAACAGGTATTTTTTTCATAATGTCAATTAGTGTGTTATTATCAATTCTTTCTTTTATCTCATCTTTAGTAACACTTCTATTAAATCCACAATAAAGACAAGCATCAGCTTCAGCATCTACTACATACCACATTTCATTTTTGCCATATTGATTTTCATTTACCATTGCATATTCATCATCAGGATGAACTTGAATAGATAAATCATCTCTTGCATCAATAAATTTAACAAGTAAAGGAAATTTCTCATAAAATTGATTTTTCCATCCTAAAATTTCCTTACCCATTCTTTCAATATAATCACCAAATTTTTCACCTATATACGAACCACTAGCTATGTAGCTCTGACCATTAGTGTGAGCCGATATTTCCCAAGATTCAGCAATATTTTTACCACGGCTTTTTTTGCCATAATTTTCTTTAAGTTTATTTCCACCCCAAATAGTTTCTTTAAAAACTGGTGCCATTTTAACTATGCTATCATAAAAAAGTTGTTCTTCTTCATCTTCAATTAATGAGTCTTTACTATTTTGAGTATTTAAACCTTCAACAACAGCAGTTTCAATAAATACTACATTTTTTGTAGAATTATTCATAAGTTGATGAACTACTCCTTTAGCTACAAAAACGCTTTCTCCAGTTCGCAACACACTATTTTTATTATCTACAAAAACAGTTGCTTTTCCTTCAATAATTGTCCAATTTTCACTTCTTTTATTATGTTTATGTCTTTTTAATTTACAACCAGGATATACAACAACTTTTCTTACCCAAAAATTATTTTCTAACAAAAGAGACCTTTTATATCCATAATTTGTATAATATACATATCCTTCCTCAAAACATAATTTTAAAGGACCATTTTCATTTTCTTCTACAATATTTTTAATATACCTAGTTGAACCTCTTTTTGATACTAAAATAGCATCGTTTGTATTAACTATAAGCAAATCATTTAAATCATTTGCTGCAACAAGTTTATCCTCGGTAAAATTGAATATAGATACATTATTGCAATGGTTCTTAATAATATTTCCGTAATCGTTTTCATTCCATATATTAGTCATAGACTCAAAACTTTTTATTCTTTCACAAACAAAGTCACCTTTAACTAAAGTCATAATTTCTGACTTTTTGGTTAAAACATCACCAATACTACAAGGTTGAATATCCTTTACCATATTAGCTGGAATAATTATGATTTGCTGTTCTTTTTCAATTTTTTCGACTAAACCAATTAACTGATTTACTAATTTGGGTGTATATTTCTTTAGTTCTTCAATAAATATGCTAGTTCTTCCCATAAGTATACCTGTATCCAAGTAATATCCTTGAGAATTTATAAGTTTATAACTTGCGTCTTCAGTATCTGGATATGTGTAAATAATATTATTATTTTCGTCTTCGGATAAAAAGCCAACACCTAAACTCGGATGAGTAGTTTTGACACCCAAAGTAACAAGCTTACCTTTTTCTATTATACTCTTGCCCTTAACTATGGTCTGCATATAATTACCTTCACCAATCATTGTATCAACTGATACAATAAGAAATTCCTCATCTGCTTGGTCGCATAAGCAGGCTAAAAGAATACTAGGTGCTGTAAATTTGCCCTCTTCCTCAAAAAAGCATCTATATTTTAAACCTGAAAAGACCTTAAGTTGTCCTTTAATTATATTTTGATATGCTGTAGATGTCATTATCCAAAATTCATCACAAAAAGGCATATTTCTAAGTATTGTTTCTTGAAACATAGAGTGCTTTTTGTTAAGATATACAAATTGTTTAGGATAATTTTTTCTTGATATAGGCCACATTCTGTCGCCCGTACCCCCTGCTAAAACTATACACTTCATACGCTACTTCTACTTCCCTTTAATTACAATAATTCATTTCTGCCAAGCTCATTTAAAGAATCAACAACTTTCTTTACATCTTGTGCTTTATTTCTGTCGCAAACTAAAATCGCATCTTTTGTCTGAACAATAATTAAATTATCCACACCAACTGTAGCAATAAGTTTGCTATCAGAATAGACAATAGTATTATTTGTATCAATATTTAAAACATCACCAATAGATATATTTCCATTAATATCTTCACTATGTAATACATTCATCATATCCCAAGAGCCAACATCATTCCAGCCAAACTCCCCAGAAACCACTAGAACATCGTTACTCTTTTC
>UQRG01000194.1 GCA_900543365.1 uncultured Eubacterium sp.
AATTGAAGATAAATATAAGAAAAAGAAGTATTATAAAGAAAATATTAATGGTATTAATGTTATTAGAGTAAAAGTACCAGAATTTTCTAAGGCAAATAAAATAAGTAGGGTTAAAAATATATTGGCTTATTTCTTTAGGGCAATTATTGCAACTTTTAAAGTGGGCAAGCAAGATTATGTATTTTCTATTTCGCAACCTCCTGTACTTGGTGGTTTGCTAGGAGTTATAGGTAAGTTTATAAAGAGAGCGAAGTTTATTTATAATATTCAAGATTTTAATCCAGAACAAATTATGGCTGGTAGTTATAGTAAAAATAAATTAATATTGAACTTAATGATGTTTTTTGATAAGTTCTGTTGTAAAATGTCATCTAAAGTTATCGTTGTTGGCAGAGATATGGCTGAAACTTTAAAAAAACGTTTTAAAAATAAAAAAATACCTAATTATGCAGTTATTAATAACTGGATTGATGAAAGTGAAATTTATCCATTAGATTCTAATAATGAAAATGTATTAAAATTTAAAAATAAATATGGATTGGATAATAAATATGTTATAATGTATTCAGGAAATATTGGTCTTTATTATGACCTTGAGAATATTATTAAAGTTATTGAAAAGTTTCCTAAGGGAACAAAAACTAACAGTGGTAAAGAAGTTGTTTTTGCTTTTGTTGGTGCTGGTACAGTTCTTGACAATTTAGTTGAATATAAGAAAAAACATAATATGGACAATGTTGTATTTATACCTTATCAAGATAAGTCTGACTTAATATATAGTCTAAATGCTGGTGATGTTCATTGGTGTGTTAATGCTAAGGGTATTAAGGGTGTATCTTGTCCGTCAAAGTATTATGGTATTGCAAGTTGTCAAAAACCTGTACTTGGTGTACTTGAAGAAGGTTCTGAAATTAGATGTATTATTGACGAAACTGAAAGCGGACTTTGTTCTGAACCGGAGGATTACGATTCTATTGAGAATAATATTAAGTGGTTTATTGAAAATGCTGATAGTAAAGCAATAGAAGATATGGCTAAAAACGGTTATAATAATTTAATGAAAAATTTAACTAGAAAAGTTAGTGTAAACAAATATAAAGAAGAAATACTAAACAGTTAAGAAAGGCTTAATTATGAATAGTAATTGGTTGCTTATGAAAGCTACAAAGGTTGAATATGGCAAAAAATTGCTTTTAAAAGGTATTCCTCTGATTTTTAATAAAAAGGGAGCTAAATTAAAAATTGGTAATAATGTTACTATTAAAAGTAGTTTTTTAAGTAATTTGGTAGGTCTTTACTCTAGGACTGTTATTGTAACAAGAACTTCTGATGCTGAGATAGTTATTGGAAATAATGTGGGAATTTCAGGAGCAACAATATATGCCAGAAAAGGTATTTACATAGGTGAAAATACTTGTATTGGTGGAAATTGTAAAATATTGGATAATGATTTTCATCCAATAGATGCTGAGGATAGGATAAAATTACTTAGTGATGTGCACGGTGGTGATGCTTCTGAGATTATACCGTCAAAGGAAATACATATTGGTAAAAATTGTTTTATTGGTTGCAATAGTATTATACTTAAAGGTACAATTCTTGGTGATGGTTGTGTAGTTGGTGCTGGTGCTGTTGTTACTGGTGTTTTTGAAGATAATTGTGTTGTTGCCGGTAATCCGGCTAAGGTGATTAAAAGATTGGGAGTATAAAATAATGAGCAAAAAGAAAGTATGCTTTATTGCACAGTTTCCACCACCTATTCATGGTTTATCAAAGGCTGTAGAAACTTTGTATAATTCAGACTTAAAAAATGTGTTTGAATTTGAAAAGGTTGATATAACTAACAATAAAGATTTTATTAAAAATATTATAAAAATAGGTAGAAGTAAGGCTGATTTATTTTATTTTACAATAAGTCAAACTAAAGGTGGAAATATTAGAGATTTAATAATTTTAAAAATACTCTCAATGCAAGGTAAGAAATGCTTAATTCATTTGCACGGCGGATATTATAGACAATTAGTTGATAAGGAATTATCTTTTTTACAAAGAAAAATGAATTTTAATGCTATAAAAAAACTTGTAGGAGTAATTGTACTAGGTGAATCTTTAAAATATATATTTAAAGGTATGATTAGTCAAGATAAGATTTTTGTTGTGCCTAATTGCGTTGATGATGAGTTTTTAATAAGTAATGAAGAATTTGATTTGAAAATAAATAAACAAGATGAAGTTAAGCATATATTGTATCTTTCAAATTTTATAAAGGAAAAAGGTTATAGATATGTATTAAAACTTGCAAATTATGAAAAAAATCTTTGTAGTAATGGTAAAAAAAATACTATTCACTTTGATTTTGCAGGCAAATTTTTTGATGATGAAGAAAAAGAATATTTTTATAGTTATATTAAGGATAATGGTTTAGAAAAATATATAACTTATCATGGTGTTGTAAGTGGCAATGAAAAAAGAGAGCTTCTTAAAGTTTGTGATGGATTTGTTTTGCTTACTAGATACCCTAAAGAAGGACAACCAATATCAATACTTGAGGCTATGGGCAATGGAATGGTTATTATAACTACAGACCATGCAGGTATTCCAGATATTGCAACAAATGAAAATGGAATAGTTTTTGAAAATGGTTCAGAAGAAAATATAGATATTGCCTATAATAGAATAATTGATTTGTTTAATAGTGATTTTAAAAGTATTGCAA
>UQRG01000195.1 GCA_900543365.1 uncultured Eubacterium sp.
GAAAAAAATATATCTTTTATACATTAATTATTTCTGTTGGTAATCGAATGTTTGTTTATAGTCAACACTATTAAATGATGTATATGATAGATCTAATACCTGGAATTGTAAAATAACTGAGATAAATGTCCCTTCTGTCACTATACTTTCAAACCCTTTAGTTTGCTAAATACAATCAGATAATTTATCAATAGTTGTTGAACTATTTTCCTTTGCAAGCCTTACTAACATCAACAGTTACTTTAGTGTTTTCAGATATAGCTTTTTTACATCAGCACCTAACTTTTCTGTATTTAAGTACGGTTCAGGTTTTGTATCGAATGGTATACCAAGCTCAGCTTTAAAATTGTATTTTTTCAATACAAGATAATTGGACCCTTTATTCAGAATAATAGGACCTGTCACAATAAATGCTATAGTTAAAATTTCTATAATACAACAATGTTTTTTACATTTTTTTAATTTTCTCTTTTATTTTTTTGATCTCCCATTACATTTTTAATATAAAAACAGGTAAAAAATAAAAATATCCCTATAAATAAAAAAAAATCAACAAATAAAGCAAATAAAAATCAATTAATTACAACGAAAATACAACAAATGAGGGAACCTTATATAACGACTTATACTAAGAAATAAAGATAAAAAGCGAGTTGCATGGAAAGTACGGTTCACTTTTTATCTGTTTCATGATAAGATGATGATTTCTTATACCCTATATCCGTTATTGCAAGAAAAATTGATGTGTATATATTTGGCTCACACGTAATAAAATCCAAAATATAAGCAACTGATAGTTGTATTTTTTAAAAATACATTTTGAATGTAAAAAATGATATATTTATGTATATTTCGATTTTTTGAATTGAAAAAATACTGATTATTTGCTAATCATACTAATTTAATATATATTAATTATGGGGGAAGTCCTTTTCTAAAATAAAACATATACATACACTTACTTACTGGTATCGTTAACAAGTTTAATGTAGATCGTTTGGTTAACTTTTTAATTTATACTTGCTATTCCCCCTCTTTACATTTTGTCTGGATTAACCCCACTCTCACTAATTCAGACATGTTCTTCTATATGAATCAAGAAGAATCATGAGGGCAAAGACATCTAGTTAAGATGCTAACACTGTCATTCAACGCCAGTATCAGAAATAAATTGCTTTGGATTGTCTTAATTCACCAAAAAAGTATTATGTTGGAACATAATTGAAGATGTTAAACAGACATTTTAAAATATAAATTATTATTCTTGGAGGCGGGAGTATGATAAAAGGTAAATTGTGGTATATGAAATTTGTTTTATATCACTCTATAAGTTATGTTATTACATGGGTTAACTGATAGAGTATAAATATACATTTATCTATTACTATAGCATTATTCACAATTAGATAAAACACAACTATTTCATGCATATGTTTTTCTTATTGACTTGATATAATTTGAATTAAAAGTAGATGAAATTCATGAAAAACTTATGTGTTCACTTTTGGCTTCAATAATATGCTTAGGGATTACTGGATTTTCTATATATGCATAAGAGATAACCAATATTAAAGATAATAATGTTGAAGAAATCGATTCTTTGTCATCTACATACGACAGTTCTTTAATAGATTGGGCTTCTATCGACTTTATTTCTTTTTTTATCTAGATGGAAGTTTAGAGGAAGAGCCATTCTTAAAAGAAGCACAAGACAGAGGAATATCAATTATTTTAGAACCTACTGTCTATATACAAACGAGAGCAAACAGTTTTAAACATTTTAGAAGCATATCTTGGATAAGTCGTTCCGAGGGTATATCACTAAGTGTTATGCCTAACAGTCCTTTTACAATTAGCAAAGAATCTGCTTGGTCAGAAATATATAAATTTATTCAATACCATCCTATGTATACTCAAGTAAAGAATGATACAAAGCAAACAAGTATGTATAACCAGTTTTTATGTCATGCAGACTTTGCAAGAGGATTCAAAACGCCATGGAATCTTGAGCCATGGAATCTTGAGCCGTGGAAGCAGGATAAAGGCTGTTGGGGATTTGTCAGAGGTGGCTGTAACTAAGATATGATGAATAAAATATTAAACGGTAAAATTAGGAAAGGAATTCATTATGTGGATAGTATTTGGAATGTTAGCAATTTTATTTACAGCAATAAATATGTTGTTTACACTAAATCATAAGAGTAGTAAATGGTTTGGATTTGTTGCAATATCTCTTACTGCTTTAACACTATGTGCATTTCATACTATGGATGCTAACTATGTGAACAATCAAGATTGGTCAGCATTGCAGGATACAGTTCCCACTATGACCAAAATGTATTGGATTTTTACTGCTATTTCTTATTAGAAAAAGCGGGTACTAAATTGAAAATATCCTTATAAATAAAGGATAAATAGGCAAATAAAGGCAATAAAAATCCTGGAAATACAACGAAATTATAACAAATGAAAGAGCCTTATATAACGACTTATACTAAGAACTGGATAGTTACAGAAGCATGGCACTGTGGATACAGTGTCTTTTCTTATGTAAGATTCTTTGTTAATGCTACAAATTTGTCATTCTTTCAAAATATAAAAAACGATATATCGGTGTAAAAAACGTCCTTATTTAAAATATTAATAATTATTAGTCACAAAAAGTATACATTTATCCATGACTATAGTATTATTCAAAATCAGATAAAACACA
>UQRG01000196.1 GCA_900543365.1 uncultured Eubacterium sp.
AATTTGTAGGTCAGAATGCTATAATTACTGATGACATTAGTGTTATGGAAAAAGCTGACAAGTTAGTGTTACCTGGAGTTGGAGCTTTTGGTGATGCTATTGCTACAATTCGTAATAAAGGTATTGATAATGTTATTTACGATGGAATAAATAAAGGTAAACCATTTTTAGGCATTTGCCTTGGTATGCAAATGGTCTTTGACAAAAGCTATGAATATGGAGAATATAAAGGTCTAGGACTTATTCCAGGAACTATACAACTTTTACCAGATAATGTTAAAAAGCCTCATATTGGCTGGAACAATCTTAATATAAAAATGAGAGAACCACTTTTTAAAAATATAGGAGAAAGTCCTTGTGCATTCATACTATCTGGAAACAGATGCACCAGTAGTATCGGCTACTACTGATTATGGAAAAGAGATACAAGTGGCAGTACAAAAAGACAATATTTATGCTTTGCAATTTCACCCAGAAAAAAGCGGTGATGTAGGTCTTGAAATTTTAAAGAATTTTGGAGGATTATAATATGCAAATTTATCCTGCTATAGATATAATAGATGGTAAAGCTGTAAGATTATCACAAGGTAGTTTTGATAATGTTACAGTATTTAATGATACTCCAGCAGATGCTGCAAAAGATTGGGTTGATGCTGGTGCAACATATATCCATATTGTTGACTTAGATGGTGCAAGATATGGTAAATCTTTTGTTATTGATATAATTAAAGATATTAAATCAAAATACAATATAAAAATTGAAACTGGTGGCGGAGTAAGAACAATGAAGGACATTGATGACAGAATTGAAGCTGGTGCATCAAGAGTAATTATTGGTACTGCTGCTGTGAAAAATCCTGTATTAGTTAAGGAAGCTGTAGAAAAATATGGTAATAAAATTGCTGTTGGTGTAGATGCTAAAAATGGTATGGTAGCTATTTCAGGCTGGGAAGAAGTTAGTAATGTTACAGCAGTGGATTTGTGTTTAAAAATGAAAGATTATGGTGTGAATACTATTATTTATACAGATATTTCAAAAGATGGTATGATGAGCGGACCTAATATTGAATCAACAAAAGACTTAATAGAAAAAACAGGTATGGATATAATAGCATCTGGTGGAGTTTCTAAAATTGAGGATGTTGAAAATGTAAATAATATTAATGCATCTGGTGTAATTATAGGTAAAGCACTATATAATGGAGCGTTAAATTTGAAGGAAGTAATAGACAGATTTGAAAAATAGGATGTGATTAAATGAAAACCACAAATACTAAAAAGAGCAATCTGCTGACAAATATTTTTTCTTTTATAGTTATTACAGTAGGTTCAATTATAGCGGCTTTTGCTATTGAAGAATTCTTGGTAGCTAAACAGATTCTTGATGGTGGAATAGTTGGTATATCAATTATTTTAAATCATATATTTGGCTTAAAATTAAGTTATTTTATAATTATTTTAAATATTCCTTTTCTAATATTAGGAGCAAAATTATTAGGAAAAATTTTTGCACTAAAGGCAACTTATGCTATGGTTATTTTTTCAGCTTTTCTTATTGTTTTTGAAGAAATGCCTGAAGTAACAGAAGATCCGCTTCTTGCAACAGTATATGGTGGCTTATTTTTAGGTCTTGGTGTAGGACTTGTAATGAAGTCGGGTGGATGCGTTGATGGTGTCGATACAGTTTCTTTACTCTTAAGCAAAAAAACACAATTTTCTACAGGTCAAATTATATTATTTTTTAATCTTATAATATATTCTTGTGCAGGCTTAATTTTTGGACCGGACAGGGCTTTATATAGTTTACTTACATATTTTATAACTTCTAAGGTTATCGATATAGTTGAAACAGGTTTTGAACAGGCTAAAGCAGTTATGATAATTACAGAAAATGGTGAAAGAATAGCTGATAATATTTATAGAAGATTAGGAAGAACTGTTACATTACTTCAAGGTGAAGGTTTAATAAGTGGTAAAAAAATTGTGTTATATTGTGTAGTAACAAGAATTGAATTAAGTGAACTTAAGAGAATTATTAAAGATGATGATGGTTCAGCTTTTGTTACAATATCTGATGTTTCAGAAATTGTTGGAACTCATATAAAAAAGAAGAAGGAATAGATTGGAGATGTGTTAATGCATACAAAACGAATAATTCCCTGTCTTGATGTAAATAATGGCAGAGTTGTAAAAGGTGTAAATTTTGTAAATTTAAGAGATGCAGGTGATCCTGTTGAGGTCGCATCTATATATAACAAGTCTTTAGCTGATGAAATAGTTTTTCTTGATATTACTGCATCGTCAGATAATAGAAATATTATGTTAGATGTAGTTTCTCGAACTGCTGAACAGGTGTTTATACCATTAACAGTTGGTGGTGGTATAAGAAGTATCGATGATTTTAGAAAAATTTTAAGTGCAGGTGCTGATAAGATTGCCGTTAATTCTGGAGCTTTAAAAAGACCGGAATTAATTAATGAGGCTGCTGAAAAGTTTGGTAATCAATGTGTTGTTGTTGCAATTGATGCTAAAAGGCGTGATGATAATGGATTTGATGTTTACTTAAATGGAGGTAGAGTAAATACCGGTAAAGATGCTGTTGAATGGGCTGTTGAGGTAGAAAAAAGAGGTGCTGGAGAAATACTTTTAACAAGTATGGATTGTGATGGAACAAAGGAAGGATATGATATTGCCCTTACAAGAGCAATA
>UQRG01000197.1 GCA_900543365.1 uncultured Eubacterium sp.
AGAAAAGAGAGCTATTATTTATAGGAGCTGGTATTAGTGGAGTTACTCTCTACTATCTCCTTGAAAATATTGCTCTCACATATACAATGGCATCAAATGTTGCAGTTATTGTTGCAACTGTGCCATTTTTTACTGGAATAATATCCCGCATATTTTTAAACACAAGCGAAAAGTTAAAATCAAACTTTTTTATTGGCTTTGTTTTAGCTGTAATAGGTATATTTTTAATTAGTTTTAATGGAAACAAAGTAAAACTAAATCCTACTGGTGACATACTTGCCCTGCTATCAGCTGTTGTCTGGTCATTTTATTCTGTAATAACTAAAAAAATAAGCAGTTATGGTTATAATACAATTCAAGTAACAAGACGAATATTTTTGTATGCTCTTATATTTATGTTACCATTGTTACAAATGCTTGACTTTAATTTTAATTTAGGTCCATTAAAAAATAAAATCTACTTAGGAAATATTTTATTTTTAGGTTTTTTAGCATCTGGTATATGTTTTGTAACTTGGAACTATTCTGTTAAAGTATTAGGAGCAGTTAAAACCTGTATATACATTTATATCCAACCTGTAGTTACTATTGTCACAGCATTTATTATTCTTAAAGAAAGTTTCACTCCTATTGCTGTTCTTGGTACTATTTTTACATTTGCTGGACTTTTAATATCACAAAATAAAAGTAGATAAATTCTATCATATATAAAATTTATATTGTGGTATAGTACTATAATTTTTTATAAAAGATAAAAAAAGAGTGTTAGATACTAATACTACCTAACACTCAAAAAAAAGAAGATATTTATGAAGTTAATACTTCAATAAAATTATATCACAATTTGTTATGTTTTGTCAAAAGACTATTAACAAATTATAAAACAAATTTTTGTTATAAAAAGCAAAATAAGCAATTTAAAGTATTTATAATTTATACTTTTTATAGTTGATTATTCTCTTGTTCCTAGAATATTTTTAACAACTTCTCCACCTATAATAAGCCCTGCAACACTTGGAACAAAACTAATACTGCCTGGAGTCCTTCTTTTATTTGTTTCTTCCTTTGTTTCAAGAGGAATTAACGGTTCTTCCTTACTATAACAAACTTTAAGTTTTCTAATTCCCCTAGACTTAAGTTCTTTACGCATAACTTTAGCGAGAGGACAAACAGAAGTTTTATATATATCAGTTATTTCGAAAAGCTCTGGATTAAGTTTATTGCCAGTACCCATTGAACTTATAACTGGTATATTAAGTTCATTACATCTCATTATAATAGCAAGTTTAGCTGTAACAGTGTCTACAGCATCGACGCAATAATCATATTTTTTATTAAGTACATTATTAATATTATCATAAAGTATAAATTCATTAATACACTCAACTTTACATTTTGGATTTATATCCAGTATTCTTTCGGCCATAACTTCAGTCTTTTTTCTACCAATTGTAGAATTTAATGCTATAAGCTGTCTGTTAATATTGGTAATGGATATATCATCATTATCAACAAGAGTTATTTTACCAACCCCTGCTCTTGCTACAGCCTCACATACAAAAGAGCCAACTCCACCTATACCAAATATTATAACACTGGCATTTTCTAATTTATTAATATTGTCATTGCCTAAAAGCATTCTAGTCCTTTCAAACCAAAACATTTTATCACCTCATATATATTACAACAAATATCATAACTACTACAATATTATATATTTAGTTTTGACTTCTTTTTAAATCTAATAATTCCAAATACAGTTTATTACTTATTTCCATATTTTCATCTAATTTATAATGCCAAACAATCTTTTCTGGTATTTTAACAACAATTTCATTTGAGTCAACAACAAATGTTACTGTATCGCATACAACTTCATTATCTGGCACACCTTCACAACCAAAATCAGGCTCATCTATTTTCTTAATAAAAACCATCAACTATCACTCCCAATTAATTTTTTCATAAAATTTTTATCATCAAACACTGCATTTATCTGAGCTCCTATAAGTATAAGACAGGACAATAAATACAACCACAATGCAAAAACAAATATCACACCAATACTTCCATAAACCACAGAATATCTTGAAAAATTAGCAATATACAAATTAAATAATTTAGAAATAATAAACCAACTTATTATTGTAAAAGCAATACCGGGTAACAAGCATTTAATTTTTATTCTTATGCTAATAGAAAATTTGTATAAAAATATTAAAAAAACTATAACAATTAAAGCCGCTACAATATGCATCACTGTACTGGTTATAATACTTGGCATATTATCAATTATACCTAAATCTACAATAAAACGGTTTATAACATTTCCAAAAATAAGGATATACATTGTTATGATTATTATAAATATAAAAACTAACATTAAACATAAACTTATAAGTCTTGTTTTAATAAATGCTCTATTTTCATTAACCTCAAATGTATCACTAATAGCTTTAATCATTGTATGAAAACCGGCTGATGCACTATATATAGCTATAATGGCACTTGATGATAAAAGACTAAGCCTTTTTTGTCCTAAAACATCATATATAAAATAGCTTATCATATCTCCTATATCCTTTGGAAGATTATTAGCAAAAGCAGCAATAATCTTATCCGCAGATAAATTTAAAAAGCCTAAAAATGACAACAACGCCATTAAAAAAGGAAAAATAGACAATATTAGTT
>UQRG01000198.1 GCA_900543365.1 uncultured Eubacterium sp.
ATAGCAATATTGAAAATATTTATAAATTCAACTAAATATTAAAGACTCTGGTGTGTGCAGAACCGTTATATCAGTATTCAAAGGCTGATACTTATAATCTTTAAGAAGTTAGCAATTAAATTCAAAAAATAAAGGTTCTTAATCATAACAATTGACTAAGAACCTTTGTTTTTATATATCCTTACTTAATTTTACAGCTCTTTCAATAGCTATTTCCATAACTTGGCAAGCGAGAGTACCAACTACATTTATATCAGCCTCTAAATTTCCAACAGAAAGGGCATAAATACTATCACCGTCAGACATAGTGTGAACAGGGCTAATTCGCCTGGCAAGTCCATTTTGTCCCATAGATGCAACTTTACAAAGCATAGCTTTATTAAATTTTGCATTAGTAATTATTGCTCCTATAGTTGTGTTATCAGTAAATTGATTTTTAGGCTTTATAGATTTATACATTTCTTCTTTAAAATCAAGAAAATTACCTTTTTTATCTTTAAGTCCGGCAATTTTGTTGCCATTACTATCAAAAACATCACCAAAGGCGTTTACAACAACTATTGCACCGATTTTTAGTTCACCAACTTGAACAGCATAAGCACCTATACCAGACTTTTGAGATTGCTCCATACCATATAATTTGCCAACAGCTGCACCTGTGCCAGCACCATATGAACCTTCCTTAAGGCTGTTATTTTCAGAGTCAAGGCAAGCCTTATAACCCATTTCTTTATTTGGTCTAACTTTATAATTTTTGTAACCTAAGTCAAATATACAGCTTTGAAGAACTAGAGGAACTTTAGTAAAACCAACATCAAAACCAATATTTTTAGATTCTAAATATTCCATAACACCGGCTGAAGCATCAAGTCCAAAGGCAGAACCACCACTTAGTACTAAGGCGTGAATAGTATCTGCGTGCATAAGAGGGTTTAAAAGAGGCGTTTCTCTTGATGCCGGTCCACCACCTCTTATGTCTATGCCTGCTCCCATACCGTCTTTTGATATGATTACGGTTACTCCAGTACCGTTTTCAAAGTCCTGTGCATTACCAATATTGAAATGTCCTACTTCTGTTAAATTTATTTCTTTCAAAAAAATCCCTCTTTCTGATTCAATATTTTTATTTTACTAATAAAAAACTTTTGCATATTATTCAAAATTTATTCTATTATATCACAAATAATATTTTGTTACAAACCTATTAAAATTGAAAATTTTTATTTTTTTATAAGGTTTGCTTGTTTATGGATTTTAAAAATGTTATAATTTATATTTGATTATATTTGAGGAGGCTTGTTATGAAAACATTTAGTGTTGAACCTAATATTAAAATTATTGACAGTACAAAGGAATTTTGTGATACTTATAACATAGGAAAAGGTGACATTGTTTTTGTAAGTGAAGATACTTATAAAAAATATTTTAATGGACTTGTAAATGGTGCATATATTTGCAATTATAGAAAATATGGTAGTGGAGAACCGACTGACCTTATGGTTGAGGGTATTTATAATGAAGTAAAGGATATTGAATATAAAAGAGTTATTGCAATTGGTGGTGGTACTATTCTTGATGTTGCTAAACTTTTTGCTCTTAAAAACATTTCACCTGTTACTGAGTTGTATGACAAAAAGCTTGAAATTATTAAGGATAAGGAACTTATACTTGTACCTACTACTTGTGGTACAGGCTCTGAAGTAACTAATATTGCTATTCTTGAGCTTACAACAAAGGGAACAAAGTTTGGCTTGGCTGTACCTGAGCTTTTTGGTGATGATGCAGTTTTAATTCCTGAGCTTTTAGAAAATCTTCCGTTTAAATTTTTTGGAACAAGTTCTATTGATGCACTTATTCACTCTATTGAGTCTTATACTTCACCAAAGGCTAATCCTTTTACGGAAATATTTTCCTTAAAAGCTATGTCTATGATCCTTGAAGGATATAAGTTAATTGCTAAAAATGGACAAGATGCAAGAAAGTCTATTATTAAAGATTTCCTTATTGCTAGTACCTATGCAGGAATTGCCTTTGGAAATGCAGGTTGTGCTGCTGTTCACGCTATGAGTTATCCACTTGGTGCTAAGTATCATATTCCTCACGGTGAGGCTAATTATGCAATGTTTACTGGTGTTTATAAGGCATATATGTCTATTAAGTCTGATGGCAAAATTAAGAAACTTAATAAGCATCTTGCAAATATATTAAATTGTGATGAAGCTGATGTTTATGATGAAATTGAGGTACTTTTAAATAATATTATTCCTAAAAAGGCACTTCATGAGTATGGTATGCTTGAAAGTGAAATTGATGAGTTTACTCAATCTGTTATGGAAAAACAAGGTAGATTAATGGCAAATAATTTTGTTGAACTTGATAGTAATAAGATAAAAGAAATTTATAGAAAACTTTATTAAAATATGCTGTTGTAGCTGGTTTGCATAAATTGTATAAACTATTGAAGTTTAACAAATAATTTTGTGAATTATTAAGAATTGCTTTGTTATAACTTTAGAGTTATAATAAAAATAGTTTAAAACTAAATTATTCTTGTCTATTTTAGTTGGCATTGTTTACTAATGTATCAAAGGCAAGTTTATATAAAATATTAAGGAGATAGAATTATGAAAAAGA
>UQRG01000199.1 GCA_900543365.1 uncultured Eubacterium sp.
GCTGATGGTAAAAATCACGATAAAGACAAGGATGGCGCTTTGGATCGTGGTACACGTGTAACTATCTCTAAAATTCAAAATGGTTGGGGAAAATGTCCAAGCGGATGGGTTTCTATGCAATATTTAAAAAAGGTATAGCAATATGAAACACATAGAAGTATCAATTTTAGCCATTCTAGTGCTGTTATCATTACTATTAGGAATTGCCCTGGTACAAGAAAAACAAGTATCCCGTAATCTAAAAATTAAGCTGGAGTTAACAAATCGAGAATTACAGGATACTCAAGGCGATAGAGATTATTATAAATCTCAATACCAGAAATACTACGAGCTATCTGAAGAACTCCAAAATCAGATGGGTGTTTATGCTTATGAATAAAGTTTATCTAAAACACGGTGCTGAAGATGTTCAAGGGAATCGCCTAAATATACGGTTGGAATATATCCTAGTTGCAATGGGCCAAACTCACAGTGTTATAAGCAACGGGTACCATGATATACATGTGAATAATAAATATATAAAATTCAAGCCTAGGTCACACACATTGATCTAGGCTTTTTTTACGTATTTTTTTGAATTGAATACTTTATCTACGTCTGATTTTCTTTCTTCTACATTACCGCGCAGATATATATTTAATGTTGTAGACACATTAGCATGCCCTAATAATGCTCTTACACTTTCTATACTGGCGTTATTATCTAGCATAATCTTGGTGTACAGTACACGCAAAGAGTGGAAATGTATTGTATATTTACGTGGTCTTGCGAAGTGGCTGATAAAAGAAGAAATATTGCTAGGGATAATGTAGTCTCCTTTGTTATTTGGAAATAATATTTTATTTTTAATTTTTGGAATATACTCTATTAAAATATCTCTAAGTTCGTTTGGAATATATACAATCCTGCAAGATGATGGAGTTTTTACATTATTAACTTGTATGATGTCATTTATAACTGTAAGGCTTTTGGTGATGTGTATTTCTTTTCGGTTTAGGTCAATATCATTTTTATTTAAAGCCAAAACTTCACTTATTCTTAAACCGGTAAAAAATCCTATCCACAATATCATCTCGTACTGTTCTTTTAGCTTAGATGTAGAATTTTTAATATATTCAATAAGTGCATAATATTCTTCTAATTCATTAGCACAGTTAAATTCTTTCTTTTTAGGCGGTTTGCCAATATTGATACATTTAACACGCTCATATTTAGTATCATTTTTCAATTGAGCAATATCAATGAATTTAAATACCGCACATTTATAAATTTTAATAGTATTGTAACTGTATTTTTTTATTAGGAAATTTATCCCGCTTTGAACAATATTATAACTTAGCTCATTAATATCTAAATGACCTATAATGTTTTTCCAAAAGTTATTATAACATTTTAGATACATACTTTTCGTTCTTGGAGATAGAGGAGTAAAGTTTATATACTCCTCATAAACATCATCGATCTTCATTTTTATCAATCCTAATAATCTCTATTTATAATATCCAATATAGATTGTGCTATTTCATCTATAGCCATGAAGTCATTGTTTTTGTTTTTCCAAGACCACCCCCATGAACATTTATGAAAACTATAATGCATATGTTCTTTGATTTCATAATCTTCTAATTTACGAATAACTGGATTATTAGTGTACTCGTCCTCCATGTAATAATAGCAACAATCACAACCTTTAGAGGATAAATTTAAATATTTAACTATCTCACTTGCATCATTGATTTCTAATACTCTTAAATTTTCCATTTTTAGTTAGCTCCTATATATTACTAAGATCTACAAAGTGTCCTTTTTTATTCCAATATTTAGACATACCATCGGTGTTAATATATGCTCTTTTAATATTTCTAGCATTCCAAAGATTAAATTTGAAATAATAACATTCACTAATTCCGTAATATTTTCTATACTCTAACTCTTTTTTTGCCATCGCCCATGCCATTTTTAAAGCCTTGCTTAAACTAACATGCCATTTTTTAATACATTTCCAAGCATTTTTAAATAATTTTGATCTGTTTACTTTCATTTTTTTGCTCCTTAGGGGTTGCCTATTAAAATATCCAGGTTATTAATAAAATTACTAACAATACTACAGCTATAATATTTAGTACTGTTTTAATCTTTTCGTAGTGTTTCATGATTATCTCTCCTTTCGTTTATGAGAAAGATATGATATAATCTTTAAGAGAGAGGGGAAGTCATTTCCCCAAACTCTTTATGATTGCTAATATTAGAGTTATTATCTCTAGTATTAACTTGAGGAGTTCCAAGACTTGTTTGGCGATTGGTTTGGAACTCTTTTTTTGTTTCTTCATATCTTTAATCTCCTTTCTTACTACACTTATATTATAACACTTTTGTTATAATAGTCAACACTTTTATATAACATATTTGTTTTCTTTTTAAACAAACATTGATTTATATATAACATATATGTTATATTAATGTTGAGGTGAATAGAATGATAGGAAATAAAATAAAAGCATTATTAAATTTAACAAACAAAAACACAAGCGATATTTGCAATGCATTGGGAATTTTAGAAGCAGCATATTATAGAAAAATAAAGAGAAATACATTTAAGACAGAAGAGTTGATAAAGATTGCA
>UQRG01000200.1 GCA_900543365.1 uncultured Eubacterium sp.
CCTATTTTACAGCTTATGGAATACTGGGATTTATTGGTATATTTATATCAGCAATATTATTTTCTGCTATAATACACCGTATTATGCTTTGTCCCTACAATACTTTAGCTAAACTTTTAGAGCCTTACTTTTTTGGCAAGATATTATACATAATTATTAACATTTTTCTTGTAGTTCTGTATTCTGCTATGTTGTCAGCATCAGGAGAGGTTTTAAATCAAATATTTGGTATAAGTAATATAATTGGTATAGTTATATCGGCTTTTTTAACCAGTGTTGTTATTGTAAAGGGTTATGACAGGGTAGCTGATTTGTCACAAGTGCTTTTTGTGCCTATAGTTGTCATTATATTTATAATTAGCATTATGACTACAGAAAAAGACATTGCTATTGCTCCACCTACAGTATTAACAACAAGGGCTGTTTTGTCACCATTTATATATGTATCTTACAATATGCTTACAGCGATACCTCTTTTAATTAGTATACCGGATAAATATATGTATAAAAGTTGTGGTTATCAAATAGGTTCTGTTATTTTTATGTTATCGGTTTTGATTATGTTGCCTTTGTATACCCATTATTCAACTATTGCAGGTAGTTCATTGCCTATTATGGAACTTCTTAATGGAAATATAAAATATTTGTATTTGTTGCTATTGTTAATGGCTATATTTTCAACTGCTGTATCTTCTGCCTATTCCTTTGTATATAGTTTAAAGGAGTTTAAGTCATTTTTATCTGTTTTTATAACTAATATTTTGGCTATTTTGCTTTCGTTAGTTGGCTTTAGTAATATTGTAGGAAAGGTTTATTGTATTTTTGGAGTTGCTGGTGGAGCCTTAATGTGGATAATTTTGAAAGGGAATAGAGCTTAGGTAAAAAGTAGCAGGTATAGTTATATATTAATTATACCTACTACTTTTTGTATTAATTGCTTAACATATTTTCTCCATCAAGTTTGCCTTGAACACCTAAGTATTCAGCTATTGTTTTAGCAATATCACTGAAAGTTTTTCTAATACCTAAATTTTGAGGTTTTACATTTTTGCCATACATAAGTAAAAATGTATATTCTCTTGAATGGTCAGTTGATGGTGTAGTTGGGTCACAACCGTGGTCACTGGTTATGAATAAAATGTCATCATCAGTCATTGCTTCCATTATTCTTGGTAAATTATCATCAAAATATTGCAAAGAATTAGCAAAGCCTTTCACATCATTTCTGTGACCGTATAGCATATCTGTATCTACAAGATTAGTAAATATAAGTCCTTCAAAATCCTCTTTAATGTACTTTATTGTTTGTTCTATACCCTCTGAATTTGTATGAGTATGGACAGACTTAGTTACACCTCTATTGCAAAATATATCTTCAATTTTTCCTACACAAGCTACAGTTTTACCTTGTTCCTTAGTATAGTCCAATATAGTTGGAGCAATAGGTTGAAGGGAAAAGTCTTTTCTTCTTTCGGTTCTTGTGTAGTTTCCTTTTGTACCAGTAAAAGGTCTGGCTATTACTCTAGCTACACTGTGGTCACCTTGTAAAATATCCCTTGCTATTTGACACATAGAATAAAGTTCTTCAACAGAAATAACATCTTCGTGAGCTGCTATTTGAAAAACACTGTCTGCTGATGTGTAAACAATAGGCTTGCCAGTTGCTATATGCTCATCACCTAAGTCTTTAATAATAACTGTTCCAGAGGCAGGATAATTGCCTAAAATACCTTTGCCTATAGCCTTTTCAAACTTTTTTATAACATCATCTGGAAAACCGTTGGGATATGTTGGGAAAGGGTTGTCAAGATGTATACCACTTATTTCCCAATGACCTGTTGTAGTATCCTTACCTTTTGACCTTTCAGCCATTTTGCCGTAAGCTCCTATAGGATTATCTGTTTTTTCATAAACATTTTCACCATCAATTAAGCCTAATCCTAATGAACACATATTTTTTAAGTTAAGGGAAGGTACTGCTTTCTTAACATTCATAAGTGTGTTGCTGCCTTCATCTCCGTATAAATAAGCATCAGGAAGTTCACCAATGCCTACAGCATCTAAAACTATTATTATACATCTTTTCATTATTAAAACCTCCTCTTTAAGCAGAAATTTACCTAACAATTTCATAAATCAACTTTTTCTTATCTGGTTCTTCGTTAGTTATTTTAATAGCCATATTCATTATACTCTTGGCTTTTTGGCACATTTCATCATTAGCAGCAAAAATTTTAGCAATAATTTCTCCTTTATTAATCTTATCACCAACTCTCTTTTTTAACATAATACCAGCACCATAATCAATTTTGTCAGATTTGGTTTTTCTGCCAGCACCAGTTTCAGAAGCTGCGTGACCAACAAGTAAAGCGTCAATATCATATATATATCCGGATTCTTGAGCAATAAGAACGGTTTTACACATTCTTTGAGGAAAAAGTGAGTAATTATTAATAACAGTAGTAATACCACCTTGCAAAGAAATTAGTTCGGCAAACTTATATAACCCCTTTTGATTAGATATATTTTCCTCAAGCATAGCCTTGGCTTCATTGGTGCTTTGGGCTATACC
>UQRG01000201.1 GCA_900543365.1 uncultured Eubacterium sp.
GAATAGCAATACGATATTCTAATATCATCTATATTTTTATCAGCTTTTTTTAATGCCTTATCAAAATACATTGCAGCCTTGATATAACCTCCCAGTTTATAACAACCACAGCCAAGATTATTATAAACTCGATAATCATCAACTAATTCAGAGGCTTTTTTATAATACTTACAAGCAATATTACAATCACCATAGTAATAGTTATATTCAGCAATAGCAATTAAATTTTTATAATTAATATCGCAGTGTTCAGCCATTTTAAGATATTTATAGCCTAAATCACCTGCATCTGTTGAGTCTTTATTCTTTTTTTGAATACCATTGTCAATATAAAAAACTCCCATATTGTTATAACTCTCACAACCAGGAATATTCTTAACACCTAATTGTAATGCTATCTGAGCCTCATACCAATTTTCATTTTCAATCAGTTCTAAGGCTTTACCTGTATATTCCATATTATCACCCTAATCTCTAAGTTTTACAGCTCTTGCTGCCTTTCTTCTGTTTTCATCTTGCATTTGTGCATAGTGCTTTCTTGTTGTGTTTACATCTTTATGCCCAAGAACATCTGCTACAAGATAAATGTCGCCAGTTTCATTGTAAAGCGTAGTGCCATATGTACTTCTTAATTTATGTGGAGTTATTTTTTTGAGCACATTAACTTTTTGAGCATATTTTTTAACTAAATTTTCTACAGAACGAACACCTATTCTTTTGTTTTGCATTGACAAAAACAAGGCATTTTCACTACCAGATTTTGGTTCAATTTTTTTTCTTTCTTCAATGTAGTTTTTAAGGGCAGATTCTACCTCATCACCAAAGTAAACTACCATTTCGTTACCACCCTTACGAACAATTTTAACTCCATTTATTTCAAAATCTACATCATCAATATCAATTCCCACACACTCTGATACTCTTATACCTGTCCCCAACAATAAAGTTACAATAGCTAAATCCCTCTTTCCATTTCTATTATAACATCTCTTTTCACCCTGTGTCAGTTTTTCGCCTTTTTCAATAATATCTAATAATTCTGCTGTCTCATTAGGTTCAAGCCTTATTATCTGTTTTTCGTGTATCTTTGGTTTGTTAACAAGCTCAGCAGGATTTCCCGGTATTTTTTCTATTTTATAAAAATATTTAAAAAATGACCTTATAGCAGCCAATTTTCTTGATTTGCCATTTTCACTATTAGACTTTTCCTCGCCTTCAGGATTTATATAATATTCTGTGTAACTCATAAATTCATTGATACAAGTTGCTGTTACATTTTTTAAATCTTCAATTGTAAGTTCCTTAACTTTTTTACCACTAAATTCACTACATTCCTCTACTAAAAAATTGAAAAATATTCTAAGGTCATAAGCATAAGCAACCCTTGTTCTTATTTCATTACTATCAGCTATTGATAAAAAAAACTCTCTGCAAAAATTAGGTAATTCACTCAACATATCTCTCAACTTTAGTGTAAGTTTGTACTTTACCTCATCTTGATAAGCCATTAATTTTCAACCTTCCAACCTTCTAAATTTGACCTTTTTATAGCATTAAATGTTCTCTCTTCAAAGTGGTCATATTTTAAAGCAAATTCCTTAACCATATTTTTAATATCTTCTCTGGTAGTTTTGCCATCAACAGGACATTTATTTTTAACTATAGGCAGATTTTCTTTTCTTGAAAAACCTATAACATCTCTTTCCGGTACATAAATCAAAGGTCTTATTGATGCTATCCTTTTCCTACTTAAATAGGTATAAGGACTAAAACAATGAATTCGACCCTCATATAATAATGCCATAAAAAATGTTTCAAGAACATCATCTCTATTGTGACCTAATGCTATTTTGTTGCAACCTAACTCCTCTACCTTTGTATTTAACGCACCTTTTCTCATCTTTGCACAAAGAGCACAAGGATTTTTTTCTTCCCTTTCTTTAAAAACAATTTCTGCTATATCAGTATTAACTATGTGATAATTAACTCCAATTTTATCACAAAATCTCTGTATAGGTGAAAAATCCATACCCTCAAAGCCAACATTAACAGTAATTGCCTCAAGGTCAAAATGCTTAGGATAAAATCTCTGCAAAGCCTTTAAAACAGCAAGCATTGAAAGACTATCCTTTCCTCCAGAAATACCTATAGCTATTTTGTCTCCATCTTCTATCATATTGTAATCTTGAACTGCTCGCCTAACAAGACTAAGCATTTGCTGCATTTTCATATATATCCTCCAACTATTCGTAAAATTATATTTAACATTATATAACACAGCTTACTGAAAGTCAATTTAGATGCTAAAAATAATTAAAACAATACTATTTTTGTTATCATATTCTTAAAGATTATTAATATATAAAAAGATGAAGAATTTAACCTTGAACATAACCAGTAAAAACAAACAATATAAAAAAGAGCCTCCTATGGTATAATGATAAAACCATAGGAGGTATTTTATGCCGATAAGTTATTGACATATACAAGAATACGAAAAAGAAATTATTGAATTTAAGGAT
>UQRG01000202.1 GCA_900543365.1 uncultured Eubacterium sp.
GGAATTATTTATTATTATGTAATTTCAATATTTGTTAATTTTATAGATAATTGTAATGATATTGTTTCTAAAAATAGTTTTTTAAATTGTGTTAATAATTATATACAAAACTTTCTTAAATCTAAAAGTTTGCTGAAAATGTGGATTGTATTAATGATTTGTTGGCTTCCATATATTATTATTAATTATCCAGCTATTATTCACGCAGATTCTGGCGTAATGCTTAGCGAATATTGGAACAACAGCCTTTTTAATCACCATCCCGTTGTTCAAACAGTAATATGGGGTAGTTTTGTTGATTTTGGATATAATGTTTTTGGTTCTTATAATATAGGTGTTTTTCTTTATGTTTTAGTTCAATATATATATGGTACCTTTATTATTGCATTAATATTAGATTATGTTTATAAAAAGGGTTATCCTACTATAATGGTATTTTTTGTATTTGTTGTGTTTGCTATTACACCCGCCTTTCCTAGATATTCAACTGCTGTGTGTAAGGATTCAAATTATTCACTATTTATATTGTTTATGGTTTGGTTACTTATGAAGACTATTGATGCAAAAGAAGAACTATATGATTTTAAAATTAAGAGTAATATATTAATATTAGTAGGTTGGATATTAACTATTATTTTTGTTTGTTTTTCAAGAAAAAATGGTATTCATCTTGTACTTTTAACTTCTATTTTTGTTTTATTCTATTTAAGAAAAAATGTTAAATCTCTTTTTGTTCTGCTCGCTGCTATAGTTATAGGAAGTGGTGTATATTTTGAGGGTGAATATTTTATTAAAAATGTTTTAGATATAGGTAACGATGATACTAAGGAAATATATTCAATTCCTTTTCAGCAGACAGCTAGATATATTCGTGACTATGGAGCTGAGGTAACCAATGAAGAAAGAGAGGCTATTGATGCAGTTTTAGATTATAATCAATTAGCTGATTTATATTCTCCTGAATTGTGTGACCCAGTTAAGAATACATTTAGAGCAGAGTCGACAAAGGAAGATTTTTCGAGATATTTAAGTGTTTGGTTTAAAATGTTCTTTAAACATCCGTTAAATGGTATAGAAGCAACAATTAGCAATACATATGGGTATTTTTATCCTGAAAATGTAGGGTATTATAAAGATGTTTTCTTTATGACACAATGTGTTGATGAAAGTAAAGTAGGTCCATCTGATGGATTAAAGGCTGTATCTGAGTGGCTTTGTAATTTTAATATGAAAACCAGACAGATGCCAGTTATAGGTTTGTTTTGCAGTTTAGGATTTTTTGTATGGATGGATATATTTGTTACTGTTTATTTTATTCTTTATAAGAAAGATAAAAAATTTATACTTTACAATATTCCAGCTTTAATAACATTGCTTATTTGTGTGGCATCTCCAGCTAATAATACAATGAGATATGGACTACCTATTATGTTTATTGCTCCTGTTCTTCTTTGTATGTGTTTTAAAAATGAAAAGTAGGTGAATTTATGATTGATAAAGAAAATTTAATTATTCTTACAGATGGTAAGGGTAATGAAATTCAAATGGAATTTTTAGACCTTATTGAATATGAGGGTTATGAGTATGTTGTAATGGCAGAGGATGGTTCTGATGAAGTTGTGATTATGGAGCAAGTACCTAATGCTGACGGAACTACTGCAACATATAATGATGTTCTTAATGACGAGGTTATTAATAGAGTTTTTGATATTTTTAAGGAAAAATACAAATAAAGTTTTTTATAAGCTTGCATAGTATATAAAAATAGTTTAATTGTTGTAAAATATTTTAAAATTTATTAAGGCTGAGGCAAGGAAAACCTCAGCCTATTTAACTGTTAGTTTTTATTTTTATTTTTATTTATGAAGTTTCGAGTCGGTTTTCAGTTTTATGTAAACATTAAAACTGAAATATAAAATAATATTGGTATTTTTTTAACTATTTAGTTTATTAAATATTATCAAAAAGATTAGTCATTTCAATGGCAGAAACAGCAGCATCAAAGCCTTTATTACCAGCCTTTGTACCAGCTCTTTCAATGGCTTGCTCAATGTTTTCTGTTGTTACTATACCAAATATTATAGGAACATTTGAATTAAGACCTACACTAGCAATACCTTTTGAAACTTCATTGCAAACATAGTCATAATGGCTAGTAGCACCTCTTATAACAGCACCAACACAAACTACAGCGTCAAACTTGCCACTTTCTGCAAGTTTTTTAGCTGTTAAAGGTATTTCAAATGCACCGGGAACCCAAGTAAGAGTAATATCATCATTATTTACACCGTGTCTTAAAAAGGCATCTTCAGCACCATTTACAAGTTTGTTAACTATAAATTCATTAAATCTTGATGCAACAATTGCAAATTTTTTACCATTAGCTAATAAATTTCCTTCTAATTTTTTCATTTTTATTACCTCCAATATATTATAAATTTAATAAATGCCCCATTTTTTCTTGCTTAGTGTACATATAAAAATCTGCACTATGATTGTGATTAACTATAATTG
>UQRG01000203.1 GCA_900543365.1 uncultured Eubacterium sp.
TACAGCAAACATAAATTTTATGTTTTCAATATTAAGTCTATCATAGTAACCAATTTTCACATAAAAAAGGTTTAGCTATTATAGAATTTGTTACTTAATAATTCAAGCAAAAATAAAATAGATGCCTCCTGAAAAATACAGAGAAGCATCTATATGTTTAGCATAGTTCATAAATCAATGTGTACGGAATTTTAGATACATATAAAAATCTAACCACTTAAACAAATTATTATAAATAAATTCAGTAAAAAACAGATTAATAATCATATTTTAGTTGTTTTCCACTTGCCTTGTAAAAATCTAATAATAAATGCCATACCTCTTAAGCACTCATCACAAGCCATTGCTATCCATATACCTACAAGACCCCAGCCAAGCCTTATGCCAAATATGTAGCTAAAACCAACAGCAATAACCCAAGCAGAGAATACACAGAATATAACTGGTACATTTACATCCCCTGTAGCAATTAAACACTTAACCATAGTTATATTAATACTTCTTCCAATTTCAAGTACAATTTCCACAAAAAGAACTTTATGGCAAAGGTCTAATATAACTCTTTCATTAGTAAACAAACCAACTACAGTATCTGAATTAATAAGCATAAGTATTGTAAGTCCTACAGAAACTACCATAGATATAATACACGAACTTTTAACTCTTATACCAATACTTTTGTAATCTCCTTTTCCATAAAGGTAACCAACAAGAATTTGACTAGCTTGAGCAATAGCCATCGAATAAACATAGGCTATATTTGCAAGCATATTACAATAACCCCTTGATGCAATAACAGCTACACCAAATGTATTAACAAACCTAAGTATATACATCTGTGAAAGTTGATAACTCAATGCCTCACCACCAGAAGGAATTGCAATAACCAGAAGTTGCTTAGCCATTTTTTTAGAAAAATACTTAATATGTAAAAAGCTTAAATCCATATCAGTCTTTTTAAGAAAAACAATAACGATAATAATAAGACCAATAAGCTTACTAAAATCTGTTGAAATAGCCGCACCAACAATGCCATAAAATTTAATAAGTATTGTATTTCCTACAATATTTATACCATTCATTATAAGAGCAACCATAGTAATTTCTTTCATTAAATTGTAACTTCTTAAAACTGCTGCAATTATCTGATACAAAGCTTGAATAAGTATAAAACTTGCCACAATAACAGTATAATTACTTGTTTCAATAAGTATTTCCTCTGGAATAGATAAACCCCTAAATATAGCCTTATTAAATATAAATATTCCAATAGTTACTACAACACTAAAACTTGCAAGAAGATAGACAGATACATTAGCTACAACTTTAGCTTGTTTCTTTTCACCGGAACCAAATGCTCTTGTAATAAGAATAGTGGTTGCTACACTCATACAGTTAAGGACAATAATAATGATATTCATAATTTGATTACCATTGTTAATAGCCGCAACAGAACTTTGAGAATATCTACTGACCATTATCTGGTCAATATTTCCAACAAGAAGCTGTAAAAGAAGTTCAAAGAAAATTGGTACACTCATTTTAAAAACTTCTTTGTTTGTGTTTTGGTACATAAGTTTGACCTCTCTACATTAAAAATATACCGTAGTATTTTACAATATTTTTAATTCTAATACAACATATATATTGTTAATTTTAATAAAACATTTTTAACTTTTACAACTACTACTTAATTTTTATTATTCAAGCATTTAAATATCATTTTATTTATAAAATCATTCCCATTAACCTCTTATGCTACAATAATAATCATTTACACTAATTAACATAATAATATAAATTAAACAATTCTAACTCTTTATTTATTATCTCTTTATTAAATATACATAAACAACTTTTATGTTAATTATCATATATGATTTCATTTTTTATAAACATAAACTATAGATAAAAATTTGAAATTTACTTATTTGTATTCCCTAAGCAACCCCAATACATATTTTCTTTCTTTTTCATCTTCCGATTTTTCTAACCTTGTTTTTAATACCTTAATTCTATCATCATTTGACATAAATCCTCTTTCAACAAATATTTTATCTGATAGATTTCTTAAAGCTAAACTTCTGAATTTTTCAGTTTTTAATAACTTTTTTGAATTTATATAGGCTTTTTTAATTTGATTAGAATTAACTAAAACAAAAAAATAATTGTCATATGCTCTCTCATTATTTTCAATTTCAATAATTTTCTTAGCTAAATACTCACTCTTTTTAACTTGTTCAAGTTTTTCTTTATGTTCCCAATAATCAAACATCATACTTGCAGTATAAGCATACAAATCTTCCACAGTTAATCCATTTTCTATATTTATAGCTTTAATAAGCCTATTGATTGCCTTACTCATAATCATAACCTTCCTTTAACATTATTTGTTTAAATTTATACATAGTTTTGTTATGAATATACTATAAAAAACACTTTACTAATATAACATAATCATCTATATTTGTCACTATTTGTAGCTAATTTTTAATTTATATTATA
>UQRG01000204.1 GCA_900543365.1 uncultured Eubacterium sp.
ATTTGATGTCATTGCAGCATAATCTATTGTTTTACCAGATATTTTTGTACATATTCCATCTTTATCGACTTTTCCGTCCGCTTCTTTTTTCCCTTCAGTAGAATATACCCCAAGTATATTCCCTTCTTCAAAATTCCCTGATACTGCTATACTATTGTTCTCATTTATTCCATAATTATATATTATACCATTACCACTATATAAGCTATCTTTAAAAGTGCCTGAATATATTAATACATATGTAGAATCAGACATTCCTGAACGTGCACTTAATTCAGCATACAATTTTCCTTCTCCATTAATGGAGCCTTCCTTAACATCTAAATACTTTCCCTCATATTTAAAATTTATATCTCGCCATCCAGAGTTGGTCCATATAGGAGCTTTAAACATAACTTTTACTTCGTCATTATCTTGTAAAAAAGTCGAATCACTTGTTTTACCATTTATAGAAGCAGTTACTGTTTTTGTTAATATCCTACTTTTTGAATATGGCATATCCTCAGAATAATCATATCCTATAATAAGTTCAATATTTTTTCGTACAGTTGTAACAGACAATTTTTTTGCTTCTATATCAGAATTTTTATAATTATTTAAACCGCCAAAAATAATTTTCGCTTCTTGATAAAAACCTTCATCCACAAGTTGTTTAGCATATTGAAATTTTGCCTCTTTTAATTTTTCCTGTGAATCATTATAATTTTTTAACTGTTCAAGAATATTTATAGCTTCTTCATATTTTCCATCATTAATAAATTTTTCAGCCTTATTATACTCAATAGTTGGAATTATTATCATCTTTAAAGCAAAAGAAAGACATATAATAACCCCTATTAATATTGATATTACACATACAGTTATCATTCTTTTCTTTCGTCTTTTAGATTTTATTTCATTCTGCTTATTTATTTTTTCTTTTTCATCATAGATAGCTGTTTTTACTGCTTCTTCCGTTATTCTATTAAACTGTAATTTTTTATTCAAACCACATCTAACACATATATTATTGTGATAGTTAAACTTACCACAAGAACAAAACCAATCATCACCTAAGTCAAGCGGATAATTTGTTTTTTTATAGCCAGTCACAAGGTCAACATTATTATTATCAAACATAATGGAATCATCGACTGAAATTTCTTTAACATCACAAAGATATTTCCCATACCAACATATGGTTTCTTCTTTAATATCAACTATTGTAGTGTTAAGCTTATACTTATTAATATGAACTTTAACCCTCCTTGTCTTTTTATTATTCATAACAATTGCTTTATTATCTCCAAATGTAACATTTTGTCCAATGTTTAAATCCAAATATGCAAATTCCACTTGTTTTCCACCATCTAATAACATATCTGTATCATCATACTGTTCTATTGATATATATAATGATTCCAGTATTTCTTTTGAATAATTACAGAATTTCAACTGTACTATTACATCATTATTAGATTCATTTAATAGTAACGCCCCTTTTTCAAGCTGTATATAACAGCCTACATACTCAAAATCTGTACATATTTCTGATAATTTCTTAAAATCTGCCATTTCAACTCTCCTTTTCAACTAACTAAAGTGGTGGCAACTTTGCATCTTTATATACATCATTACTATTTTTATCAGTATTGATATGTTTGTTTATCTTATACATCATTTCTTCCTGATTATATAAAATTGTAGATAATGCATAAAATGCAATAGCTTCTATAACACCTGCCGCGGTTGGAATAACAAAATATATAAATGTCAAAAAATTGTTCCTGTCTTTATGTACATAACTACTATAACTTGAATATGATACTTCATATCCAAATCTATATCCTAGATATATTCCTAAAATAATCCCTCCAAGCACAGATAACCATGCAAGAACTTCACACGCCATTTTAATATTTTCTCTCTTCATACCTTTTATACCCGCCTTTCTTTTTCAAAAATCTATGCCTTTATTATATTCGTTTTTACGAAGATATTCAAGCTAAAGAATACATATTACACTTATTTCATAAACTATATGGAATGGAGGTGCTATGATGATTGACTATTCCCCTTTCTGGGATACACTTGAAAAGTCAAACGAGAACTGGTATACGCTCACAAACAAACACCATATGTCACATAGCACCCTCCACCGATTAAAACACAACAAGGACGTATCAACTAGAACACTCAACGATTTGTGCAGAATTTTGCATTGTGATGTATGTGATATTGTTAGATATATACCATCAGATATAGACCAGACGTTATAATTGCGTAAAAAATAAGCACCTCCAGATTTTACTCTGTTGGTGCTTATAATAAAACATAACTACTTTGGATGGGCGGTGTATCCATCATCTCAGGTACTCAAAGGAGTGTGTCGGGAACCATTTCCGACCTCAAAATAATCATGTCTATCACTATTTTATTTCTCCAAATAGCAATATTCAACTACTTAATTCTAAATTTTTTTGTTTCTTCCTCTTTC
>UQRG01000205.1 GCA_900543365.1 uncultured Eubacterium sp.
CTGCCAGTAATATTAAAAGGAAAAGTAGCAAAGTTTGTATTTAATTTTGCACCACCTATTGTACTTATTTACTTAGGTCTTATGTTGTTGTGTACATTTAAGGTATGGGATTTAGAGGCAACTTCAGAGGCATATTCTACTCTTAAAAATCCCTTGCTTTATGCAATGCTTTTTATTATGCTTTTAAGATGCGACTTAAAGAAAATCATAAAGTTAGGTCCTAAAATGCTTTTAGGCTTTTTTAGTGCAACTATATCTATTATATTAGGATTTTTTGTGGCATACGGAATTATGCACAATTATTTAGGCGACGGTGCTTGGAAATCTTTGGGTGCCCTTTCAGGAAGCTGGATGGGTGGCAGTGGTAATATGTTAGCATTACAAGATGCTCTGAAAGTTGATGAAAATGCAATGGGTTATGCTCTTGTTATGGACTCAATTTGTGGTACTTTTTATGTTATGTTTCTCTTGTGGGTAATTGGGTTTAAGGATAAATTTAATAAATGGACAAAGGCTGATACTACTATTATTGATGATGTAGGCAGAATACTAGAGGAGGAAGCAAAGGCAAATACTAAGCCACTTACTTGGCAGAATATTGCCATACTTATTGGAGCAGGTCTTATAGTTTCGACTTTTTCTCAACAATTAGGTACTATTATTGGTGGAAAACTTACTTTTTTTGATAAAGCTACTTGGACTGTTCTTGTTGTTACCTTTGTAGGTGTTCTTGCAGCCCTTACACCTTTTGGTAAGTTAAAGGGTACAGAAGAACTTTCAAATGTTTTGCTTTATATAGTTGTTGCACTTATTGCATCTCGAGCTGACTTAAGTTCAATGGGTAATGCTCATTATTGGCTTTTTACTGGTATTATTATACTTGTATTTCATATTGTGGTTATGGTTGTTCTTGCTAAAATATTTAAGTTGGATATTTTCACTTGTGCCGTTGCATCACTTGCTAATATAGGAGGTACTGCAACAGCACCGGTTCTTGCCGGAACATACTCTAGTGCCCTTGTTCCAGTTGGTATTATTATGGCTTTGCTAGGCTATGTTATTGGTACTGGAGGAGGACTTATTGCTGCTCAGCTTATGAGTATTTTTGGTTAATATTAAAAAAGGCTGTTTTTTTGGCAGTCTTTTTTGTTTTTTAATTTTTAATTTATAATTATATTTATGATGTTATTTAATATAAGTAGGGATGATGATTAGATACAGGTTTATTTTTAAGTTTACATTTTTATATTAATATGTTATTATAAATAGAGAATTTTTACAGCAAGGAGAAATAATATTATGAAACTTTGGGGCGGACGCTTTACCAAATCTACAGATAGTTTTACAGACCATTTTCACAGTTCAATTTCTTTTGACAGCAGAATGTATAGAGAGGATATTTTAGGAAGCTGTGCTCACGCTGCTATGCTTGGCAAGCAGGGTATTATTCCTAAGGAAGATTCTGACCTTATTATTAAGACTTTAAAAGAAATTTTGGCCGATATTGAAGCTGGTAATGTTACATTTGATGAAAAAGCTGAAGATATTCATATGAATATTGAAACTATTCTTATATCAAGAATAGGTGATGTAGGCAAAAGACTTCACACTGGCAGAAGTAGAAATGACCAGGTAGCTCTCGATATTAGAATGTATTTAAAAGAACAGATTATTGATATTAAGGCTCTTGTTAAAGACCTTGTTACAGTTCTTAATAATATTGCTGAAAGAAATATTAAAACAGTTATGCCAGGCTATACACATCTTCAGAATGCACAGCCTGTTACTTTTGCTCATCATATTTTAGCTTATGTTGAAATGTTTAAGAGGGATTATTCAAGACTTGAAGATACATATAAGAGAACTAATGTAATGCCTTTAGGCTCTGGTGCTTTAGCAGCTACAACTTATCCTCTTGATAGAGAATTTGTTAAGGAGCAATTAGGTTTTGATGCAATTACACTTGACTCAATGGACGGTGTAAGTGATAGAGATTTTGTTATTGAGCTTTTAAGTGCTTTATCTATGATTATGATGCACTTATCTCGTTTTTGTGAGGAAATTATTATTTGGAATTCTCAGCAGTATAAATTTGTTGAAATGGACGATGCTTATTCAACTGGCAGTTCTATTATGCCACAGAAGAAGAATCCTGATATGGCAGAACTTATTAGAGGTAAGACTGGCAGAGTTTATGGTCATTTAATGGCTATGCTTACAGTTATGAAGGGTATTCCTTTAGCTTACAACAAGGATATGCAGGAAGATAAGGAGGGTGTATTTGACGCTGTTGATACACTTAAAATGTGCTTGCCTGTATTTACAAGAATGGTTGATACAATGACTATTAATAAGGATAATATGCGTAATGCAGCCAGAAAGGGCTTTATGAATGCTACTGATGCAGCAGATTGGCTTTTT
>UQRG01000206.1 GCA_900543365.1 uncultured Eubacterium sp.
ATTAATATAAAATTCAGAAATATATATTTCTATTTTAATTATTTTGAATTATACTTATAATAAATATAGCCTACAAAGGAGGAAATCAATATGGAATACAAGATATTAGTTGCTGATGACGATAAAGAAATATTAAATGCAATAGAAATCTACTTGGCTAATGAACAAATGACAGTATACAAAGCTCACGATGGAGAAGAAGCATTAAAAATTCTTGAACAACACCCTGACATACATTTAATAATAATGGATTTAATGATGCCTAAAATGGACGGTATCCAAGCTATACTTAAAATAAGACAAGATAAAGAAATACCTATTATAGTTCTTTCTGCAAAGTCAGAAGATAAAGATATTGTTCTTGGCTTAAATATAGGTGCTGATGACTATATTACAAAACCATTTAACTTCCTTGAACTTATAGCAAGGGTTAAGTCTAATTTAAGAAGATATACTAAGTTTAGTAGTTTTCAGCAAACTAAAGACGAACTTCTTATAAGAGGCTTATATCTTAACAAAAAGACAAAAGAAGTTAAACTAAATGACACTCCTGTAAAACTTACTCCTATAGAATTTAAGATTTTACAACTTTTAATGGAAAATCCTGATGTAATATTCTCTATTGAAGAAATATATGAAAAGGTATGGAATGAACCATTTATAAACAGTGAAAATACTGTAGCTGTTCATATAAGAAGAATAAGAGAAAAAATAGAGGTTAATCCAAAAGAACCAATGTATTTAAAGGTGGTGTGGGGAATTGGATACAAAATCTCAAAATAAAGTACTATCTATTTCTATTTTATTTTTAATTGTTGTATTAACAGCAGCAGCATTTATGGCTTGTGGTGAAAAAAAGTTATCTTTTAATGAAAATTCTGTTTCTTATTTTAAAAATAGTGCTGAAATAAATAAGGAAGTAATACGATATGCTAAAAATCTTCAAAGATACTATATTTACTATAGTAGTTTTGATGTAGATAAAGCTACATTAAAACTTTCTGAAATAGACAATTATATATCAACTGGTGAGGCTGTACCAATGCCAAAAAGTTTTAATGCTAATATACAGCCATTTTCCAATAAAAACAGTAATGAAAACGAAAATTCAACATCTGATATAAATGATAGTTATAATGTTCAAAATCCAGAAAACTTATATAACTTTGATATACAGAATTCAACTGTTGACAACCTTATTACTCGACAATCTGAATTAAGTGATGCTATTAATAATTATAACTCAATTGAAAATTACCTTTTGACTAATGAGGATTTTCACTATTCAATATACAGCAATATTCTCTGCCGAGTAATCGCAACCAATACCAATGACTTCTACAAAGAAGGTAGTTACGAAACTATAAATATTAAAGACCCTATTTTTTCTATTAATTTTAATAATAAAATACTTAATACTTCTTTTGAAGAACGGGGACTTAATTGTGATATTTCTATACCAGTTACAACATCTGGTTCTATAAGAACTCAAATGCTTATGCTTACTGATGAAATAAAGTATAATTCTGTATTATCATCACCATTATTGCCTCTTTGTCTTTTTGGTATAGTTGCTTTATTAATTTCTTACTTGTATTTATATCACAAGGATATAACAAAAGCAATATTAGATAGTATATTTCATCAATATATAAAAATACCTTCTATATATACAACGCCTCTTGTAATTATTTTGATTATATTTATTATAAAATACAGTAATTTAAGTTCTAATATTATTACAATGGGGCTTGTTAAAGGTATATACTTTGGTATGTTTACTGTATTAATTATTTCAAGTTTTATTGTTGTATTCTTTTGTTTATATTTTTGTCAACTTGTGTATTATTTTAAACACCCTAGACAATTATTTAAATCTAAAACATTTGAAATAATGACAAATGCAGTATCTGATATAAAATTAGCTCTACAGTCTAAAAAATATATTTTAACTTGTTTGCTTATTTTTCAGACTATAATTATTATTTGGACATTTGGAGCAATGTATATTTCACTTCTTGGTGTAAATATGCTTTTGAGAACATTTTTACTCTATGTTGGACTTACAATAGCATCTCTTATTTTTGCTGTTATATTTAAGGCTATTGTTGCTGAAATTAAACTTAGATACTATATTCAAGAATTAGCTGATGGTAAAATGGATAATATTCCTGAACAAAGTGGTCCATTTACAACTTCTATTAATAATATAAATAAAATTAATACAGGCTTACAAAAAAACTTAAACGAAATACTAAAAAGCGAAAGACTAAAAACAGAACTTATTACTAATGTATCTCACGATTTAAAGACACCTCTTACTTCAATTATAAGCTATGTGTCTTTACTTAAAAGTCTTAACATTAATAACGATATGGCTAATGAATATATTTCAGTAATTGATAATAAAGCTAAACGA
>UQRG01000207.1 GCA_900543365.1 uncultured Eubacterium sp.
TTTACTATTAATGACAGTTCTGTTAATCTTGATGTACCAGCACAGATAGTTAATGGTTCAATGATGTTGCCATTAAGAGCAGTTGGAGAAGCTACTGGTCTTAAGGTAAACTGGGATAATGAAAATAAGGCTGTAAACATTGCATCATATGAAAATAATTTAGAAACAACAGAAGTTACAACAGAAACAACAACAGAGGCTGTCACTAGCCAAAATGATACTAATGAAAAGGAATTGGAGGCTGTGTATTGTTAATGTATATTCTGTTTTATCATTATGCAATAGTTTTAATGAAAGTGAGTCTTACAATATATATAAGTTAGACGGAGGGATGAAGTATTCTTATTCAGAAAAAGAAATAAAAAATACTTTAGATGATGCCATTGAGGAATGTGAAAAGTTTAAAAAAGTATCTGCTGAAATAGAAACTACATCTATGGATAGTAAAATTGTTAAGAGATTTAATAGCTTTGTAGATACTTGTATTGAAGATTATAAGTTGTTAAGGGATTACTATTGTAGTGATAAATATGATGACCTTACTGAAGAACAGCTTGCTGCAAAGATAGATGGTTCGCTTAAATCTATGGAATTTTCAAGAAATTCATTGTTTCTTGAAATGGATATGTCAGTAGATAAAGCTAATGAAGTTTTTGCAAGTGAAAAATATAATGTACCTAATCCAGATACAGCAAGTGCTAGTGTTAAAAAGCAGAGAGAGGCATATTTAAAAGAAATAGGTACAGTAGTTAATAATGTTACAGCTTTTATGGAAGATTATGACAAGGCAACTGAAAGTAATACTAATTATACCAATGCTGCTAAGGCTATTAGAGAAAAACTTAACAATACAAAAACACCTCAATTTTGTATTGTAGATAGAGAAATTATGCTTTATTGTTGTGACTTGATTGAAAAGGCTGGTAATGCTGTTAGCAATGGTGCTTTTAAAGATGACGGCAAAAATGTTGCTTATATAAAATTTGATTATTGTATTACAACCTTTGAGATTTTATCTAAAGAAATTTTTGAAGATAATTATGATTTAAAGTATCTTGAGGAAGTTGATGACAATAATAAGTCAGAAGATGAAAAGGATTTGGAGGATAAATTAGACAGTAAACTTGTTTAAAGAAGGTGATTTTTATGAAAAAATTTATAGCATTAACCCTTGCAATTATTATGATGTGTTCAAGTGTGTTTGCAGGAAATATTAGTGTAAATTTAAATGGTGAAAATATAGAGTTCTCTAATCAATTACCAGTTATTGTTGAAGGCAGAACCCTTATACCTTTAAGAGGTGTATTTGAAAAACTTGGCTACGAAATAAGTTGGGATAATAAAACTAAGACAGCTAATTTTACAAAAGGAGATATTGTAGTAAATGTTACTGTTAATGCTGGTACTTTTAAAGTTAATAACAGTTCAGTAAATCTTGATGTACCAGCACAAATAATTAATGGTTCAATGATGTTGCCTTTAAGAGCTGTTGGTGAGGCTACTGGTTTAAAGGTTGATTGGGATAATGAAAATAAGGTTGTTAATTTAAGTTATAATTTAGATAATGTTGAAAGTACAACTGTTAAGACAACAGAAACAACAACAGAAACAACTACTGAAAAGGCTACAGAAACTACAACTACTGCTAAAATTTCTGAAGCTGATTATAAAGCTTACGCTGAAGGTTATGTTAATTACACTAAATCAACAGCTTTTATATCAAGCTATTCTTTGTTAATAATTTCAATTATAGTTAATATTGAGCAACAAGGGACTGAAGATGTTGATTTTGATGCTTTGATTAATGCTAATAATGTTTGCAGAAGTAAAGTTAGTCAATTTACTGAAATAGAAAGTAATAATAAATCTTTAGATGAGTTTAAAAAGTGTTTAGATGAAACTGATGAACTTATAAATCTTTATAAAAGATACCAAAGTACTGGAACAATTAATAGTTATACTGCAAAGCAGGAAATAAGCAAAAAAGGCAAGGCTCTTTCAGAAAAATTTTCAAAATTATCTGATGTAATGGAAACAGAGGCAGAAACATATTTTGATTATATTCAAGGTATTGATTGGAATGAAGAAGATTTAACCGATAAACAGGTCAAAGAAGTTAGAGCTTATCAGAAAAAAATAGGTGGAATTTTAGATAAATACTTGAATAATATAAACATTAGTAAGAATAGTGAAGTTAGTACTGAGATAAAAAGGGCATCAACATCTATCAGAAAAGAGGTTGCTGCTATTACACCACCGGATTTTGCTATTGGCGATAAGTATATTATGCTTAAGGGTTGTGATGTACTTGATGAAATTGCCAATATTTGTAGTAAAAATATAAATGAGCCTGTTGATGTATTTATTAGTTCTGTTGAGGTAAATAGTCTTTTGCTTACATTTGAGGCTTGTGC
>UQRG01000208.1 GCA_900543365.1 uncultured Eubacterium sp.
GATTTATAGGCTTTTTGTATAGACTTCCTCTTACTAATATGATTGGTGATGAGGGTAATGGTATATATGCAGCAGGCTACAATATTTACAACTTCTTTCTTATAATGAGTTCTGCTGGGTTGCCGGTTGCTATTTCAAGAATGATTGCTGAAAAAATTGCCCTTGAGGAGTATAGTAATGCTAGAAAAATATTTAGGGTATCAATGCTTGTTGCTGGTGGCTTAAGTCTAGCTTTTGCAATAATTATGGCTGTAGGTACATACACATTTTATGATTATTGTACAATAACTGGTAAAACTGATAATTTATGGTATCCAAGTGTTTGGTGTTTGTATACTCTTTCTCCTACTATTTTTATAGTTGGTATTATGGCTGTATATAGAGGATATTTTCAAGGGTTTCAAACAACAATACCAACAGCTCTTTCTCAAATTGTAGAACAGGTTTTTAATGCTGTTTTTAGTGTGTATCTTGCTTGGGTACTTATGAAATATGGTGTTGAATTTGGTGCTGCTGGTGGTACTGCTGGTACAGGTATAGGTGCTTTATCTGGTCTTGTTGTACTTATTATATTTTATATTATTACAAGACAAAAGAGAAAAGCAATATTTGCCGATGACAAAAAAGATTACAAAATAGAAGGAAGTAGGGAAATAACTTTTAATCTTCTTAAAATAGCTATACCTATTATTACAGGTACTGCAATATTTAGTATGACTAACTTTGTGGATATGTTTATGGTTAATTCAAGACTTGCTGCAGCAGGCTTTAATCACGATACTGTAGTTAAACTTTATGGTCAGCTTAATGGTAAGTATGTAACACTTTCTACAATGCCAGTATCGATTTCAACAGCTATTGCTACAGCAGTTATACCTAGTATAGCTGCTAGTATAGCAAGAAAAGAACATAGTTTAGTTCAGTCAAAGGTTGACACAGCCTTGAGAGTAACTATGATGATTTCTATACCAGCGGCAGGTGGTTTAGGTGCACTAGGCAGTCAAATATTGGCTATGCTTTTCCCAAAATATTCAGAAGGTGGCTCACTTATTACTGTAGGCTCAATTAGTGTTATTTTTCTTGCTTTAAGCCAAATTTCTACAGGTGTTCTGCAAGGTATTGGCAAGGTTAAAACTCCGGCGTTTAATGCGTTTTGGGGTGCTATAATAAAGATACCTGTTAATTATGTACTTATAGCGATTCCTAGTATAAATATTATTGGTGCTATAATAGGCACAACTGTTTGCTATATAGTATGTAGTATACTTAACTTTAGAGCCTTAGTTAAGACAACTGGAGTTAAGCCTGACTATGTAGGTATGCTTGTTAAGCCTGGCATATCTGCTATAGTAATGGGTATAGGTGCTATAGGTGGATATTATGGCATATATTCATTAATACCTAGCAATACTTTTGCAACTATTATTGCTATTATATTTGCTATGTTTGTATATTTTGTGGTTATGGTTATTGTTAAGGGATTTAAGAGAGAAGATTTACAGATGATACCAGCAGGTACAAAACTTGTAGCTGTTTTGGAAAAATTAAATCGTATTTAATTTATGGAGGGTTTTATGGAATCGTTAATTGATATAATGCTTAATTTATTAAATGGACTTAATAAAGATGTTACAGTGTTTATTATTTCTATGATACCGATTTTGGAACTTAGAGGTGGCATTGTTGCTGCATCTGTTTTGAATGTGCCATATATTAGGGCATTGCTTATTTGCATTATAGGTAATGTTGTGCCAATTCCTTTCATTCTTCTTTTTATTAATAAGATTTTTGAATGGCTTAAGAGTTTTAGAGCTACAAGAGGCATTGTTGAAAAAATGGAGTATAGAGCTATGAGTAAAAGTGATTCAATAAAAAGATATGAATTTTGGGGACTTTTGCTTTTTGTAGGTATTCCTTTACCTGGTACTGGTGCTTGGACAGGTGCACTTGTTGCTGCTTTACTTAGGGTTAAACTTAAGAAAGCTGTGCCAGCTATTTTCTTTGGTATACTTCTTGCCAGTGGTATTATGAGCTTTATTGCTTATGGTATACCTTATCTTGTTAAACAAATGTAAAATAAAAAAGTGCCTATTATGGCACTTTTTTTACGCGACACCTTCGTTAAAATAGTCTAGAATACCCATATATATTGCCCAAGCTAATTTTTCTTGATACTCACTGCTTATTAGTTTGTTATGTTCCACGCTATTGCTTAAAAATCCACATTCGACAATTACACTTGGGATTTTTATTTGTTTAAGTACATAGTAGCTGTCATTTGCCTTAGCTATTCTACTATTATTAATATCCACAACTTCTTTTAACCTATTTTGTATAAATGAAGCAAGTCTTTTGCCTTCTTCAGAACCTTTGTAGTAAAAAACTTGAGCTCCTTTTACATTACTCTTAGG
>UQRG01000209.1 GCA_900543365.1 uncultured Eubacterium sp.
GCAATTACAAATATGATACCATATTTTGGTCCTTTTATTGGTGCAATACCAGTTATAATTCTTACAATGCTTGTTTCACCAATAAAGAGTATATGGGTTATTATATTTATATTTGTTTTACAGCAATTTGACGGAATGATTTTAGGTCCAAAAATATTAGGCAATTCCATAGGTCTTAAACCAATTGGTGTAATATTTGCAATTATTGTAGGTGGAGCTATTGCAGGACCATTAGGTGTTCCTATATTTGCTTGTTTATTCAATTTATTGTTTAGTTTTATACATAATTCTTATAACAAAAAATATAATGTAAAGGAGGATACATCAATTGATAAGTCCAAAGAAAGGTAATATATTTGCGTTAGCTTTATTGTTATTTTATCCAATTGCTTCAATTGCTGTTTCAGTAGTAATAGGATTATTAACTGTTGGAACTGATTATAGTATAGATAAAGCAAGTCTTGTTTTAATTGTAATTCAGGATTTAATTATTATATTAATTCCTATTATTGCTTACTGTTTAATAACAAAAACTAAGCTAACAACATTAATACCTCACGAAAAATTATCATTAAAAAATATACTTTACATAGTTTTACTGACAATATTTATGGCACCCATTATTGTTGTTATATCATCTATTACAACAATTTTTTATCCGGCAGATATTAATAATCAGATATTACAGTATATTAATGATTTACCTCTTCCCCTTGGGTTATTAGCCTTAGGTATTATGCCAGCAGTATTTGAAGAATTAGCATTTAGAGGTGTAATTTTAAGTAATTATAAATCCATAAGTCTTTTAAACTCTGCAATTGTTTCAGGATTATTTTTTGGTCTTTTTCACTTAGACTTTTATCAAATGGGTTATGCCTTTGCTGTCGGCATATTTTTTGCTTTTATTGTTAGATACACTAATTCAATATATTCATCAATGTTATCTCATTTTATTATTAATGGTTCTCAAGTCTTATTAACTAAAATTAGCTTAATATTAATGAATAAATATGGTTTTACTGAAATGATTGAACAAACTAATGAAACAACTAGTTCATATTCATCAATTATTATGGGTATTTTCTTTACTGTAATTGCTACACCTTTTTTAGTATTAACTATTAGAAAATTTATGGAATATAATAAAAATCACAAATTTGATTATGATTTATCAATTACAGGAAAAGAACCTGAAGAATTTGAAATTGATATTAATAACATTACAAAGAAAAAATCAAATTTTATTGATATATATTTTATATCTTATATTGTAATAGCTATTGTACTTTCACTAGTTTTGGCAAATTTTAAATAATATTTAATTCAAGGCTACTGTATTATACAGTGGCTTTTTTAATTTTTAAATATAGCTTTTCAATTTTTTACTAAAGTATTGAAAAAACAACCTAATTATGCTAAAATGTATACAGTTTTTAAGGAGGAATAAAATAATGAAAACAAAAAAGTTATGTATTATGGGTTTACTTATTGCCTTAACTTGTGTTGCAACAATTTGTATACATATACCTATTCCTGCAACTAATGGTTATATTAATGTTGGTGATAGTATTATTCTTATTTCCGCAGTTATTTTAGGTGGTCCATTTGGTTTTGTTGCTGGAGGCATTGGCTCTGCCCTTGCCGACTTCTTACTTGGTTACACTAACTATGTACCAATTACGCTTATTGTAAAAGGGTTAGAAGGTCTTATTGTTACAGCTATCGCTGTTCAAGACGGTAAATTCTTTAGCGTAAGAAATATTTTAGGTGCTATTGTTGGTATACTTTGGATGGTATTAGGTTACTTTGTTTGTGAAACTATAATGTATGGTATTGCTGCATCAGCAGGTTCTGTTTTATCAAACCTTATACAGGCTGGTGGAAGCTTTATAATATTTGTCATTTTAGGTTTTGCATTATATAAAGCTAAAATTCAGAATTATATTAAATAATTAGGTTACAATATATTAATAATTAGAAAGAAGGTAATTTATATATGGATAACAGATTTGTTGAACTTGCAAAAAATCTTGTAAACTACAGTTGTCACATTGAAAAAGGCGAAAAAGTTCTTATTAATTGTAATGGTACATCAGCCTTTCCTCTTGTTAAAGCAATAGTTAGAGAGGTTTACAATGTTGGTGCATATCCCTTTGTAGATATTAAATCCAATATCATACAAAGAGAACTTTTAATGGGCTGTAGCGAGGAGCAATTCAAAGAAATTAAGGAAATTGATAATGCAAGAATGGCATTAATGGATGCTTTTATCGGTATTGGCTGTAATGATAATACTTCAGAACTTGCTGATGTACCTGGCGAAAAACAAGCAATTTGGAGCAAATTTTATGACAATGACATTCTTGAAACAAGATTA
>UQRG01000210.1 GCA_900543365.1 uncultured Eubacterium sp.
TACCATATATTATTAAGTAATTCAAAGGCTTTTATAATATTTTCGTTATTAATACCGGTATAACCAAGTACTAAAGCTGGTTTAGGGTGTTTTCCTGTTACATAATAGCTGTTTATATCGGCTATTAATATACCTTTATTTTTTGCCATATTTACGATTTTATTAATATCTGTACTCTTTTCAAATTCAAGAACTATATGAAGTCCAATATTTTCACCTATTAAATTTATTTTGGTATCTGTATTGTTAAGACAGTCTTTAATTGTATTTATTCTTGATTTATATATATTTCTCATTCTGTTAATGTGTCGTTCAAAATAGCCTCCAGACATAAATTTAGTGAGTGTATATTGCTCAAAGCAAGATACAGTATTTGAGTAAAATTGCATATATTTATCAAACTTATACACTAAATTCCAAGGTAGTACCATATAGCTTATTCTGAGAGATGGTGCTAAGTTTTTTGCAAATGTATTCATATATATAACTTTTCCGTTATTATCAAGGCTTTGTAATGCAGGAACGGGTTTACCACTATACCTAAATTCACTGTCATAATCGTCTTCTATTATGTAACTGTTTTTTTCTACTGCCCAATTTAATAATTCATATCTTCGGCTAACTGGTGTAACAATACCTGTAGGAAATTGGTGAGATGGTGAAGTATGGAGAACATTTACATTTGAATATATAAGATGTTCCATACTTACACCATATTCATCAAGGGGTAAATATAAAGTATTAATGTTGTACGCTGTTAAAATTTTAGCTATTTTATGATAACCAGGGTTTTCAACAGCATATTTTTGTCCCTTACCTAATAGTTGTATAATTAAGTTAATTAAATATTCGGAGCCAGAGCCTATAACAACTTGTTCAGGTTGACAATTTATACCTCTGTAAGATTTAAGATATTTACATATTTCAACTCTTAATGAATATAGACCTTTAGGTTCACTTTTATTGAGAAGTTCCTTATCTTTGTCTCTTATGACTTCTCTTAGAAGTTTTGTCCAAACTGAAAATGGAAAATTTTCCATATCAACAGCATTAGTTTTGAATTCATATAAGTAATCTGATCTTGTTATATTTTCTCTAACTGGTATTGGATTAATATCAGATGCAGTGATTGAAACTGAATTTTGTATATCATTTACAAAATAGCCACTTTTAGGCTTTGAATAAATATACCCTTCACTAATTAACTGTTCATATGCAGATTCAACTGTCATAACGCTGATTTTAAGGTGGTTTGCCAACATTCTTTTAGATGGCAATTTTTCAGCTGTAATAATCTTTTTATTTAATATGTCATTTTTTATATTTTCGTAAAGTTGTTGATAAATTGGCACTTTACTTTTATAATCAAGTAAGTATGTAAACATATATAATCATCTGACCTTATAAAATAATTTAAAACTGGATATTAAAAACATATCAGTTATGTGTATAATTATACACATATTAAATAAAAAAATCAATAGGAGGACTAAAAATGTCAAGATATAAATTAAATTGTGAATTAGCTCAAATGTTAAAGGGTGGGGTAATAATGGATGTAACTACACCAGAACAGGCAAAGATTGCTGAAGAAGCAGGTGCTTGTGCAGTTATGGCACTTGAAAGAATTCCGGCTGATATTAGAGCTGCTGGTGGTGTATCAAGAATGAGTGACCCTAAGATGATTAAGGGCATTCAGGAGTCAGTTTCAATTCCTGTTATGGCTAAGTGTAGAATTGGTCATTTTGCAGAGGCTCAGATTTTACAAGCTATTGAAATTGATTACATAGATGAAAGTGAAGTTTTGTCACCAGCTGACGATGTTTATCATATTGACAAGTCTAAATTTGAAGTTCCTTTTGTTTGTGGTGCTAAGGATTTAGGCGAAGCTTTAAGAAGAATTGCTGAAGGTGCATCTATGATTAGAACAAAGGGTGAGCCTGGCACTGGTGATGTTGTTCAGGCAGTCAGACATATGAGAATGATGCAGAGTGAAATAAGAAGAATTGCTAATTGTAGCGAAGATGAACTTTTTGATAATGCTAAGAAACTTGGTGTACCTTATGAACTTTTAGCTTATGTACACGAAAATGGTAAACTTCCAGTGGTAAACTTTGCTGCTGGTGGTGTGGCTACTCCTGCTGATGCTGCATTAATGATGCAGTTAGGTGCTGAAGGTGTATTTGTTGGCTCAGGTATATTTAAGTCTGGCAATCCTAAAAAGAGAGCTCAGGCTATTGTTAAGGCTGTTACAAATTATAATGATGCAAAAATGCTTGCAGAATTATCAGAAGATTTAGGTGAAGCTATGGTTGGTATTAATGAGGACGAAATTGAATTATTAATGGCAGAAAGAGGAAAGTAA
>UQRG01000211.1 GCA_900543365.1 uncultured Eubacterium sp.
TGTTCCATATAATATAACAGGACCTGCTATAATAAATATTTTTGCTCCTAAACCTAATATAAATCCCTCTTTTTTAAATTCAATAGCGGGAGCTGTTACTGAATTAGAAAAACCAGTTATAGGCACAATAGAACCAGCACCAGCAAATTTACCTAATTTACTATATATTCCTAATCCAGTTAAAATTGACGATATAATAATTAAAATCATTGAAGTGTAAGTATTGCTTTCTTCTATACTAAATCCATAGTTTTTATAAATATTGTTAATTAGCTGACCTATACAACAAATTATTCCTCCTATTATAAATGCTTTAATACAATTAGTTATAATAGGACTATTAGGTGATGCTTTCTTTACCATTTTTCCGTATTGTTGTTTGCTTAGTTCTTTTCCCATAAAACACCCTCCTAAAATTGATAAAACCCATCAACAAAATAATATAATATTGCTCCTGTAGCTTTTCCCAATGCTATTGCTATTATAAAATATTTTAAGCCTTTATATAGTAAAGTTCTTCTTGTAAGAATTGGTATAACATTTAGAACTTCAGCCAGAGAAACTGCTAAACAACCATAGAATATTCCTATAAAAAAACTATATAACATAGCAGGTATTATTCCAATTGGAATATAATAATTAAATATAATACTAAAGGTTCCAAATATACCGCCAGCAATAATTGAATTTTCATAAAATATAATATAACGATTTGTTTTTGTTTTTTCTGCCAATCTAGGTACTATACCTATAATAGAAATAAATGCAAATACTGCACCGGAAATTACTGTACCACTTCCAATTCCTAAAAGTATTAGTATTAAATATTTAAATATTACCATTACTTTTCTCCTTATTCAATGTGTCAACAATATTTGTGTTAACATCATCTTCATAAACAGATAACTCTACTTCTATTGGTGTAGGATCACTGGTAAGTTTTTTGTTACCTAAATGATTAAAAAACACAATAATACCAACAGCTAATCCAAATGCATAAGGTAAATTTATTATGGCAGGGTTTTCTATTCTTTCACCAAAGAAAATATAATAATAATTTTCAAAAACAGTTGACATTTGAGCATCAGAATGAAAACTCATTATAGCTGTTGCCGAACCAGCAAACAAAATAAGAGCAATAAATACCAATTTAGAATAAAGCCATAAGTTGTTGTTGTTTTTTTGTTTTGAAAATTCAATTATTGTATCTATTTCACCAACATTGTTAACCGTATTTCCAGGTAATGCTTTATCAATAGAATTAATAATATCTATAACAGACACAAGATAACATTTATTTTTATCTTCTTTTATATTGGCAATTTTTATATTATCAATAAGTTTTTTTAAGTTTTTTTCTGCATAAACTTCAGCTATGTCCTTAATGTGTACAGGTCCTGTTTTATAAACTTTTATTTTTTTTTCAGGTTTTATATATATTTCCATAATATCCTCCAATAAGAATATTTATCAATAAAAAAACTGTGTTTAACACACAGTTATTTTATACACAATATTATTTTTTATACAATTTAACTTGCCATATATTCACGCATTTTTAATAATATTTTTTTTTCTAATCTTGAAACTTGCACTTGAGATACACCTATTTTTTTTGCAACTTCACTTTGTGTAAGTTCTTCAATATACCTCATTGTAATTATCATTTTTTCTTTGTCTTCAAGTTTTTTTAATGTTTCTTTCAATAGAATATTATTTATTATTTTATCACTTTTATCATCTTCTGATATAATTGTATCAATTACATTTATTTCTTTTCCACTATCATTTTGCAAATTTCTATCAATTGAGTCAACTTCTTTTGATGCGTTAATAGCTAAAATAATTATTTCTTTATCGATGTTAATGTATTTAGCAATTTCTTCGATTGTAGGTTCTTTATTACCTTTTATAATAAGAATTTCTCTTGCTTTCATAGCTTTAAAAGCTGTTTCTTTTAGACCTCGACTAACTTTTATTATACCATCATCTCGTATAAATCTTTTTATTTCACCTAATATCATTGGCACTGCATAAGTAGAAAATTTAACATTAAATTTAAAATTGAAATTTTTAACTGCCTTTACAAGTCCCATTGAACCTAATTGAAATAAATCTTCGTTATCAATATTTCTACCTTGAAACCTTTTTACAATACTCCACACTAACCCCATATTTTCACTAATAATATGTTCAAAGGCCTCTTTATTACCATTTTGAGCTTCTTGAATTAAGTTATGTATTCTATCCATATTAAACCAAGTCCTTATATAACTTAACTTTAGTTCCTTTGCCTAATTGTGTTTCTACTTTGATTTTATCCATAAAGC
>UQRG01000212.1 GCA_900543365.1 uncultured Eubacterium sp.
CTGCCGATGGAAGTCTTTCAGCACAGTGGGAGCATACAATACTTGTAACAGAGGATGGTTATGAAATTATTACTAAATAGAGGTAAATTATGATAAATATATGGAATGGCACACCTTTAGGTTATATGGCAGAATATGAAAATCAGAATAATATTAACAAGCCGGAGCTTGAAGAATTTGTTATAAAAGACGGTAAATTACATAGTTGTTTTTTAATTATTCCTGGTGGTGGTTATGACCATTTATCAGACCACGAAGGAGCAAATATAGCTAAAAAATTAAATGAAATTGGTATTAGTGCATTTGTTTTATATTATAGAGTAGCTCCATATTCTCATCCAATTTATTTGTGGGATAGTAAGAGAGCAATGCGTTATATAAGATACAATGCTAAAAAATATAATATCATTGAAAATAAAATAGGTATTATGGGATTTAGTGCAGGCGGACACCTTTCAGCTATAACTGCTGAATATTATGACTGCTATGAATATGAGCCTATTGATGCTATAGATAAAGTATCAGCAAAGCCAAATGCTTTAGGTATGTGTTATCCTGTAGTTACTGTAAATTCTGACATAGGTCATAAGCGTTCAGGTGATAATATTACTGGTGGTAATGATAATTTAAGAAAAACTTTGTCAGCTGAGTGTTCAGTTAGAGAAGATATGCCGCCTGTATTTATTTGGCATACATTTGAAGATAAAAGTGTTGATTGCAGAAATTCTTTAGAATTTGGTATGGCGCTAAAAGAAAAAGGTTGCTCTTTTGAAATGCACATTTTCCCAAATGGTAAACACGGTCTTGACCTTGCTCAAGAAGTTGAAGGTACTAATCAATGGTTTGGATTGTATTGTAATTGGCTTAAAAGAATTAAGTTCTGCATATAAATAACTATATTGTTAATATGGTGATTATATGGGAAATGGCTTAAATGGGCGACTTATAAACAAAGAAGTGATAAATATAAAAGATGGTAGCAAAATAGGATGTATTTCTGATGTAAGTGTTGATTGTAAAAGCGGTTGTGTTTGTAGCATTATTGTTCCAGTTGTAAATGGTATCTTTTCCTTTGTTGGTAAGAAAAAGGAGTATTGTATAAATTGGTGTAATGTTGTTAAAATTGGTGATGATATTGTATTAATAGATACAGATGCAAGAAATTGTATTAGAATTTGTGAGGAGTAGTATGTTAGACATAAGAGAAATTAGTGTTCAAATTGAAAGTTTGATTGATAAAAATACAATAGAAAATATAATAATAAGTAATCCTATAAAAAAGTCTGAAGATAAAGCAAATAAAGTTAAAGTAACACCAATATTACTTAAAGATAAACTTAATTATCAAATATCTGAATACATTGGACAAAAAGTAATTCATAAAAATACTGATGCTGATAATATATTAACCGAAATTTTAAATATAATGGAAGACAATTTTAAACAGTGTAATATTACAGCAAATAAGCATTGTACTATTCTTATGAACAAGAAAAAACAATTTACTTTAACTGGAATTAAAGATAATATTAATGTTAAATCTTTACCTAAAACACATAACAAAGCTAAAAATTATATTATAGGTGACGGTCAGTTTGTAGATTGGATGTATCAGATTGGACTTATGGATAAAAATGGTATAGTTCTTAAGCATAGACAAAAGAAGTTTCGACAAATTAATAAATTTCTTGAAATGCTTAAAGATATTGAAACCGAAATACCAGAAAACTCTGTTATTATTGATATGGGTTGTGGCAAAAGTTATTTAACATTTGCTATGTATCATTATTTTAATGAAATTAAGAGAAAAAATGTAGAGATTAGGGGTTATGATTTAAAGAAAGATGTTGTAGAATACTGTAATTCTTTAAGTAACAAATTTGGTTTTAAAAATCTTAAATTTTATTGTGAAGATATAGCTAATATAGAAAATACAGATGAAAGAATATCTATGATTATAACACTTCACGCTTGTGATACTGCAACAGACTATGCCATTTATCACGGTATTAGGTGGGGTTGCAAGGTAATGATGAATGTGCCTTGTTGTCAGCACGAACTTTTTCATCAAATGAAAAATGTTAGTATGAATATTATGCTTAATCACGGTATAATAAAAGAAAGATTTGCTGCTCTTTTAACTGACTCTATAAGAGCTAGATTAATAGAAATTATGGGGTATAAAGTTCAAGTGATGGAATTTATAGACTTAGAAGATACTCCTAAGAATATAATGATTAGGTCTGTAAGAACCAGTAAAAAGCCTAACAAATTATTAATTGAAGACTTGAATAACATAATAAATGAATACAATATTGA
>UQRG01000213.1 GCA_900543365.1 uncultured Eubacterium sp.
TTGAATTGATAAAAACATATAATTAAATAATGTATTATTTTTAAAACAGCTATATATAAATTGATAGTATTTAACGACCACATAATAAGTAAATGTGGTCGTTTTTATTATTGGTTATTTAAAATTGATGTCAAAAGATAGTTATTGATGTTTCAAAGAAAACATTATTACGAATAAAAAATAATTAACTAGATATTGGCAGAATGATTATAATTATTTTTTGCCATTATGCTCATAGGTTCAATACAAAGTCAATTTCTTTAAGGGAAAGATAACTATATTAAATGATTTTGATAAAGTTAAAAAATGATAATTAGTGATGCTTAGTATTATATTTTAGAACAAAATGTTAACAGAAAAAAGTCTATGTTATAGGACAAGAAAGGGGAACTTTATACAAGTGCTTATGTTAGTGAAGGTGTTGATATTTCAGAATATGATTTTTTAGCTAATGAGGGAAACAATCCATATATTATTTGTTTCTATGTAATTTGTTAGTTGCAGTACTTTTTAAATGACTAGCCGTAAAGAGTAAGCTCTTTTGTAACCAATAAAAAATAATACAATTAAAATGAGCTAATAGATGATGCTGGAATATAGAGGTATTTTAGCTTTAGAATTAATGATACTGTGGAATTTATAACTTCTTTAACAGTTCGCTAATATTTGGTTCTGTTCTTGCATTGGGTGTTGAAAAAAGAGTATTAATTATTATTGGATATATATGAAATTTTTGACAAAAATAGAAAAGTTATAAAGCAATAGAATAATAAAGAATAAAAGCCTTGAATCATTAAATGTAATAGTGTTCCAAGGCTTTATTTATTTTAATTTTAAATTTAAATATAGTACCATATGAGTAATAGTTGATAATAAGAAAACAACAAAAAAGTAGTGTTTTCTTATTTTATGGTGAAAAATAAGCATACCAAAAAAGCCACCCACACTGCCACCTAATAAAGAAAGTGATAGAAGAGTGGCTTCTTTTACCCTGTATTTATGAGAAATAGCGAACAATTTATCTGCTCCCATTAAAATAAATAGCATTCCATTTAAGACCACATAGTAAATATTTAAGTAAAACATTTATCCGTTATTTCTCACTAGGTTTCGCCAGTCAAGGTCACCTCTGTCAAGTGCAAGCAATAATGCTTCAGCAGTAGCAAGGTTAGTTGCTAATGGAATATTGTGCATATCACATAGTCTAAGAGCTGAACTAAAATCTGCTGAACCAATAGATGCCGGCTTAGCAGGATGAGTAGTATCTCTTAAAAATATTACTAGGTCAATTTCATTATTACTTATTTGTGAAGCTAACTGTTGTTCTCCACCTAAATCTCCAGCTAAATACTTGTGCACTGGTAAGTTTGAAGTATCCTCAATAAGCTGACCTGTAGTACCTGTAGCGTACAAATCGTGTTTAATAAAAATATGTCTATATGCAATACATAAATTTTCCATTAATGTTTTTTTACTATCATTTGCAACTAAAGCTATGTTCATTTAATCACCCCTAAAAAATATTTTTTTGCCTGTTGACGCCTACATTAAGTACCAAACCAATAGCAATCATATTAGCCCACATTGAACTACCACCGTAGCTTAAAAAAGGAAAGGGCATACCAGTATTTGGTAATAATCCTGTAGCAACACCGATATTTACAAAAGTTTGAAAGGCAAGCATACCAGCAACACCACCAGCAACAAGCGTTCCTAAGTATTCTTCTGAATTAACGGCAATATTGATACATCTGCTTATAATAATAAACATAAAGATTAAAACTGTTACGCATCCTATAAAACCGAACTCCTCTCCAATTACGGAGAAAATAAAATCATTATGGGACTCAGGCAAATAACTTAACTGATTTATAGTACCCTTAAAAAGTCCTTTTCCTGTTAATTGACCAGAGCCAATAGCCCAAATAGAGTTTTTGGTTTGGTAAAAACTAGGACTTGAAAAATCAGAGTGGACATAATCCACAACTCTTTTAATCTGATAATCTGTCATAAATGTACTTAATATTTTATGTGATGAGCTGAGTGCATCAAAATAAATAATAAGAATAACTGGTATAACGATTAACAAAACTATTTTTATATATTTGCTTGCAATATTGCCTAAAAAAAGTTCTGTTGCAAATATTGCCAATAGAACAAGACTGGCAGATAAAGATGGCTGAATTTTTATCAGTATTAAGGGTACAGCTACTGATACTCCTGCAAGCAATACTATATTTATATTATTAATCTTTTCTTTGAATTTGTCAATAAATTTTGATAAATAAATTATAATAAATAT
>UQRG01000214.1 GCA_900543365.1 uncultured Eubacterium sp.
TTTCTTTTGATTAATTTTTTTGTTTATAGTATCTAAATTTTTTAAATTTTTGTCAGCATTCATATTTATACCTCCTACTACCTCACGACAAGTTGTCGTGAGGTTTAATCATCTTCATTTGTATAATCAAAAAATAACTCAGGTGCTAATACATTTTTTTCTATGTCTGCAACATTATTAAAATCACAAGGCAACTTATACATTTCAATATGCAAATGGTCATATTGGGTTGAAGGTTCATCAAATTCATTTGCACCTATGTCACTATATCTTGTACCTGTATTACAAGGATATAGCTTACTTGCAAATATACAATCGGACGGAATGGAATAGTTTACACTCATATTATCTGCATTTCCTAAAGTACCTATAGCATCACCTTTATGTACAACTTTTTTAGTTCCAACAGCAATATTAGTTGAACCAGCACAAGATATTTTAACAACATATCCTTTCTTAGAATAATCAAAATCATTATCTGAATAAGCAGTTGATATTTGAAATTCATATCCTCTACCAGATTCTGCACTTACAGTACATAAGCCTGATATTGGAGCATATATTATATCACCAGCATTTCCAATTAAATCGTTTGCATAATGATAACCATAAGTTTTTGATATGGAACCGTAAACATCACTACCAGATTCAGATTCCTGAGGAGGCTTATATTTTATAACTAATTGTTTACCGAAATGTTTTACAATTTTGTCAGAAATTTTTTCTCCTGAACCTAATTTCAAAGGATATTTCAAGTTAGCAACTGCAACATTACCATATTTACAAATATAATTAAATTGTTCCTTTAATTTTTTATTTTCAGTAGCATCATCTGAAAATAAAACCATATCATTATCTATCAAGTATTTAACTGTATATTTTCTACCAAAATAATAATAGTTATATCCATTATTGTTTGAATAGGATGCAGCTGCTATAGGCGTAACATAATTAAATGTCACATTATCACCATCAACATATTTTTCAACAATGCTATAATCATAAGTCAATTTATGAAGTTCACTTGCAGCAGACTTCAGTTGCATTTCACCAACCCAACCTAGTGTATTAGCTAACCAGCCAAGGTTAGTTTTTTTTACTTGTAAATAAGCTAAAGTGGCTCTATAGTCCTCAGTAGTCCATCTGTAATTTTCAAGCATATCATCTGCTGAACTAAATTCTCTATTAAAACCTCTATATGTAACCCTTACACTATTTCCAGATGCACCCATTCCTTGCTTATAGACACAATGCATTTCAGATTCCGGTGGTATTGTACCATTAGGCAAGAGTTCATCAGGTGGAGTATCAATTGCTAAAAGATAATGATAAGACCATTTGCTACTTGATTTATCATTATGTCGTTCAATTTCAACATTAGTTTTTCCCTGAAACCATTTATTTTGTTGTTGATAATCCAATTCACTAATATACTTAACAATCTGAGTAGTATCCAATTCATCCGAAGTCTGCCACAATACACTGGAAATAGCCGCAACTATTGCTGAAGTTATTATTACTATAAGTAATAATATAGCAATAATTCCACCTAAAAATTTTATTGTAACACCTTTAAAAGCAGATACAACAATCCTAAGAGCTTTCTTAAAAGTAGCTTTAATAAATTTATTTACAATTTTACTTTGTTGATACCTTTTCAATCTTTTAAATTTGTTTATTTTCCTTACTGTATTTTTAAGCTTATTAATACCTTTTATAGTTGATTGAGGTGATTTTTTAACACCATTAGAAATCTTTCTTAGAGTTTTTGTACTCCTTTTAATAGTATTTATAGATGTTTCTATAGCATCTGCACTCTTAATAACAGTATCAATAGCTTTATAAGTATAACTTTCTTCACCCTTTTCCTCAATTTTAGATTTAATGTTTCGCTTTAAACTATTGCCACCATATAATACCGTTTTCTTTATATCACTATTAGCCTCTAATACCGTTTTCTTTATATCATTTTTAATTTCAGCCTTAATGCCAAACTGTTCTATTTTAGAATCTATATCAGCTTTATTATATGATTTGTTTCTCCTATCACCACTTATGACATTATCAGTAATTTTTGTCTTAATAGAAGAATTAAACCCTTTTTCCTTTTTTTTACTAGTAATATAATCATTACTTTTTTTACTATTAATAATATTATTTTTTTGTAAAGCATTAGAATTAACTGTAGTATTGTCTGCATAACTATAATTTTCTGTAGTATCCACATACTGAAAAGCCTCTTCGTTTTTATTACTAGTATTAATAATACTTTTCAACATA
>UQRG01000215.1 GCA_900543365.1 uncultured Eubacterium sp.
GGAAATCCGATTATGTTTTGGGATAAAATGGGACTTATGTCTGATTTTTAGAACATTGCTTGAAATATATGGTTTTAGCGATATTAAATTTGATAAAGATAATTATATGATATTGGCTTATTCTTTAAAAGAAAAAAAGAAGTATGCTTTTTTATTGCCTAATATGGAAAATAAAAAAGATTTGGATTTATTATTGAATAATGATATTGAATCAAAACAGTTATACTCAACTTATGAATGGACTTTTAGGGAAAACAAATTTTATATGTCACCACATGGTTGTCTTAGTTTTTTTGGAAATGCTTTTGGTGATTATAGTTATAGCTATGATGTTGATTTAAAAAACAAGAGTGTTAGTTTTTATAAAAAATAAATAAAAATAACTATTAAAGATTAGTTTTTTGCTTTTTATCAACTGATGAAAAAAATATAGCTCAAGGCACTGTAAAAAAATAGCCTTAAAAGAAAAATCACTTAGATTTCACGGTCTAAGAGATTTTTCTTTTAGAAATGTTTTTTTAAGTTCCTTTTATAAACAATCTTTACTATGTAGCTATTTATTTAGCTCCCAAAGGTTTAATAATTTTTTTATACATAAATCTAAAAGCAAATGTACAAAGAATAAATGATATACATTCAGCAAGTAAAAATGCAAACCAAACATTTCCCAATTTATTCGTCAGTGAAAGTAGAAATGCAACTGGCACAAGAACAACTAACTGACGCATAAATGAAACACCCATTGATAGCACACCATTTCCAAGTGCCTGGAATACTGAAAGACTTATTATGCAAAAACTTGCAACTGGGAAGTGTATACTTATAATTCTCAATGCTGGTACGCCCATTGACAGTAAATGTTCTAAATTGCTATCATTTGCAAATAACATAATAAGTTTATCAGGTATAAGCTGGAATATAATAGTACCTATTATTAATAAAGTAAAAGCATAACAAATACTAAGTTTAATTGTCCTTACCATTCTATCCTTCTGTTTTGCACCAAAACAGAAAGCTATAATAGGTACCATACCATTATTTAGACCGAATACAGGCATAAATATAAAACTTTATACCAAATATTGCAATTGCTGTATCTCTTGCTTCTATAATTCCTAATGAAGTATCAATAATGTTCATATGTGATAATATGGTATTAATGCTTAATACCATTATTGAACCTATAGACTGCATTATAATTGATGGCACACCAATATATAAAATCATAGCTATAGCTCGTCCGCTTGGTCTAAATTCTTTTATTTTATTTAAATGAATATCATCTTTGTTTACCTTTAAATTAAAAAATATAGCAAGTAATCCAGCACAACATTGTCCAACTACAGTAGCAATAGCTGCACCAGCCATACCCATTTTTGGAGTACCAAATAAGCCAAATATTAAAATAGGGTCTAATATAATATTTATTACAGCACCTGTCATTTGTGTATACATTGAAAAAATTGTTCTACCTGTAGCTTGTAGCATTCTTTCAAAACAGAACTGTGCAAACATACCAAAACTACAACAACATACAATTTTTAAATAAATTGAACCTTCATCAGCTATTATTGCTGAACTCGCTTGTGCTTTCATAAAAGGCTCAGCACCAAAAAGTCCAATTAACAAAAAGATTAAATAACAAATAATGTAAATTACAATGCCATTAAATGCAGTTTTATTAACCTTTGTTTGGTCTTTTGCACCTAAAAATCTTGAAAGTAGGGCATTCATACCTACACCAATACCAGCACCACCAGCAATCATTAATGCCTGTATTGGGAAAACAAGTGAAATTGCTGTCATACAAGAAGCACTATACTTTGCTACAAATACACTATCAACAATATTGTATAGAGCCTGAACAAGCATAGAAATCATCATTGGTACAGCCATAGAAATAAGTAACTTGTTTACAGGCATTGTTGCCATTTTGTTTTCTTTAACTGTTGTTTCCATTTTTTTCTCCTTTGTTCAATTTAATCAGCCAAATTATAGAGCATATTAAGAACTTCATAAAAAATATCTAGTTTATCATTAGGTATATTAGAAAGAAATGATTTTTCATAAGTCTCAATGATTTTTCTAGATTTAATTACAATATTCATTCCTCTTTCTGTAATTGAAATTTTTTTAAGACGGGCATCTTGCGTAACAGAGCTACGAATAATATAGTCTTTATCTTCTAAAGTAGTTAACATAGCAGAAACACTAGAACGGCGAATTCCAAATTCTTCTTCTATATCACGCTGAAAAACATCATTATCAATA
>UQRG01000216.1 GCA_900543365.1 uncultured Eubacterium sp.
AGTTTAGATAATGCCTTTGTTTCAATTCTGGACACATAACTTCGGCTTATTCCCATTGTTTTAGCTATTTCTCGCTGTGTAACTGGCTTTTGCCCATCTAAACCATAACGAAGAATTACAATTTCAAGTTCTCGTGGTGTCAATCTTTCCTTCATTATTTTATATAACTTTTCAACAGTCATTTTTAAGGCTGTTATTTCCTCAACACTCATCAGCTAACTTTTCCTCAAGAGTTACTTCATTTCCCTCTTTATCAATGCCAACACTTTCTTGCAAACTTATGTCATTTTGTCGTTTTTTATTTTGACGAAGATACATAAGAATTTCATTTTCAATACATCTCGCTCCATAAGTTGCCAACCTGCCTTTATCAGCCCTATAAGTTGAAACAGCCTTAACCAAACCTATAGTTCCAATAGAGATTAAATCCTCATTATCATTAAATTGACTATATTTTTTAGCAATATGTGCCACCAATCTAAGATTATGCTCAATAAGTTCATTGCGAGCGGAAATGTCCCCTTGCTCCCAAAGTTTAACATATTTTTCTTCCTCATTAGCAGTTAAAGTTGAAGGCAGTTCTCCGCCTGTTACCATAAAGGAAGGAAAAAATACCACAAAAACACCCCCTTAATATATAGTATTAAGGGAGGACATTTTTTGTGATAAATTTTTGATAATTACTTTAATATCGCAATAATTCTATATGTACGATTTATTAGTTATAAATCATTGTCGTATAATATAAAATAGAACTCTTACAAGACTATCAACTTTATTGACAGTCAATTTAATATTAAAGAGCAAGTTTAGCTTTCCACTTACTTCTAATATATCTGGTAACAAAGCAAATAACTCTAAATATCCAATCTAAAATCATAGCAAGCCAAACACCAATAGCACCCATTCCCATTCCAATACCTATAACATAGCTAAAGCCAATTCTAAATGTTATCATTGAAAATATGGCAACAATCATTGTGTACTTAACATCATTACAAGCTCTAAGCATATTAGGCAATACAAAAGATGCAGGCCACAAAAGCATAGCTCCACCATTATGAATCATAACAAGAATATACGCAAGTCTTGTAGTTTCCGGACTTAAAGAATAAACTGACAAAATTGGATTAAGACAAATAAGTATTGTACTATTTACAATAGCTGTAAATAAATATGTCATAGCCAAAAGTTTTTTAGTATAATACCTAATTTGTTTTTCATCTCTCGCACCAGCACAACGACCAATAACACTAATCATTGCCAAATTCATAGCCTGACCAATAATACAACCCATACTATCAAGACTATTAGCAACACCGTTTGCTGCAATTTGAGTAGTGCCAAAGCCAGCTATAATACTGACAACTACAACTCTACCAAGCTGAAAAATACCATTTTCAATACCACTAGGTATTCCTATGAAAAGTATTCTCTTAACAACATCAAAATGGATTTTAAACTTTTCCTTTGTAAGGTGAATTAAGTTATTAGGATTTTTAAGAAGAACATACATTAATATACCAGCTACACCTCTTGACACAAGTGATGGAATAGCAACACCTTCAACACCCATACCCAAAACATAAATACAAAGGGCATTACCTATTACATTAATAACATTCATAAGCAAAGACACCTTAAATGTAACAGCTGAATTACCCATAGCCCTAAAAATAGCTGCAGATGAATCGTAAACAGCCAACAATGGAAATGAAAGTGCTGAAATAATAAGATAAATAACAGCATTTTCCATAACATCAGGTTCTATTTTGCCAAAGAATAAGCTCAGCAAAGGCTTATTAAACAAAATAACCAAAGCTGAAATAACAATAGTTATACTGGTTTCAGTAAAAATAAGTTGACCTGCCGAACGGCAAGCATCTTCTCTGTGACCTGCTCCTAAAAATTGAGATGTAACAACAGCACCACCAGTAGCTAATGCTGCAAGAACACTAATAATAAGATTGTTAAACATATCCACAAGGGATACACCTGAAATTGCAGCCTCGCCAACTGATGACACCATAATTGTATCAGCCATACCAACAGTAATGGCAAGAGTTTGTTCTAAAATAAGAGGAATTATTAATTTCTTTAAATCTTTGTTAGAGAATAACACTTTGTCACCTTCAATTTCTTTTTTCTACTAAATTTATTTATTATAAATAATATTTAAAATTTTTATATTATCTTATAAAAC
>UQRG01000217.1 GCA_900543365.1 uncultured Eubacterium sp.
TTGGCAAAACACCAGATGAAATAGCTGCCATTATGGACGAAATGAAGAATGAACAGATTATTTGTGGTTACACAGCCCTTGTAAACTGGGACAAGACTGATAGAGAATATGTAACAGCAATGATTGAGGTTAAGGTTACTCCACAAAGAGATAGAGGCTTTGAAAAGATTGCTGAAAGAATTTATGGATTTGATGAAGTTAAGGCAGTTTATCTTATGGCAGGTTCTTATGACCTTCTTGTTATGATGGACGGTAAAAATATAAGAGATATATCATACTTTATTTCAAATAAGTTGTCACCTATTGATAATGTACTTAGTACATCTACTCATTTTGTGCTTAAAAAGTATAAGGATCACGGTGTAATATTTGAAAAAAAGGCTGATGAGGACGAAAGGATGATAGTTACACCATGATGAAACCAGAGGATTTTATTGCTGATAAGGTAAAAATAATGCCTTTTTCAGGAATAAGAAAGTTTTTTGACATAGCTAGTGAAATGGAAGGAGTTATTTCACTAGGCGTAGGTGAGCCTGACTTTGATACTCCTTGGGCTATTAGAGAAAAGGGTATTTATAACCTTGAAAAGGGCAAAACTGTTTATTCATCAAATGCAGGTTTGCTTGAACTTAGAAAAGAAATTAAGAATTATCTACAAAGAACTATTAACTGTACTTATTGCCCTCAAGGTGAAATTATAGTTACTGTTGGTGCTAGTGAAAGTATTGATTTGGCATTAAGAGCTACATTAAATTATGGTGATGAGGTTCTTGTGCCAGAGCCGTCTTATGTAAGTTATAAGCCTTGTGTATCGATGGCTGATGGTGTGCCTATTGTTATTAATACTAGGGCTGAAAATAAGTTTAAACTTACTGTTGACGATATTAAAGATAAGATTACTGATAAAACTAAGGCACTTATTTTGCCTTATCCTAACAATCCAACTGGTGCAATAATGGAAAAAGAAGACCTTGAAAAACTTGGTGCTTTCTTAAAAGATAAAAATATTCTTGTTATAAGTGATGAGATTTATTCTGAGCTTACTTATGGTGGCAAACAGCATTTCTCTATTGCAACTGTTGAGGGTATGAGGGATAAAACTATTGTAATTAATGGTTTTTCAAAATCTTTTGCTATGACTGGCTGGAGATTAGGTTATGCAGCAGGTCCTAAAGAAATTATTTCTGCTATGACTAAAATTCATCAGTATTGTATTATGTGTGCACCAACTACTAGTCAGCAGGCGGCTATAGAAGGTCTTAAAAATTGTAAGGATAGTGTCGATGCTATGCGTAGAGAATATGACAGAAGAAGAAGATTTATGCGTAAGGGCTTTTTAGATATGGGTCTTGATTGTTATGATGCAGAAGGAGCTTTCTATCTTTTTCCTTGCATTAAGTCAACAGGCTTGTCATCTGAAGAATTTTGCGAAAGACTTTTGTTTGAAGAAAAGGTTGCAGTAGTTCCTGGCACAGCCTTTGGCGAATGTGGCGAAGGCTTTATTAGATGTTCTTATGCTTATTCTGTTGAGGAAATAAAGGTTGCTCTGGATAAAATTACTAAGTTTGTTAATAAGGTTAGAACTGAAAAGAGATGATTTTAAATGGCTTATGAAAATTTAGTTGATATTATTGAAAATAGTGATAATATTGTTTTTTTAGGAGGAGCAGGGGTATCTACTGAAAGCAATATACCTGATTTTAGAAGTGCTGATGGTTTGTATGCTGCCAAAAATGAGTACGGATACCCTCCAGAAACTTTAATTAGCAGAAGTTTTTTTGATAGAAATAAAGAAGTTTTTTATGATTATTATAAGAAAAATCTTATTTGCTTAGATGCAAAGCCTAATCCTGCTCATTATGCTTTAGCTGAGCTTGAAAAAATGGGCAAGCTTAAGGCTGTTGTTACTCAAAACATTGACGGACTTCACCAAATGGCTGGCAGGAACAATGTTTATAGAAATTATTGTATGAAGTGTCATAAATTTTATACTGCTGAAGATATTATGGCTATGGAGGGTGTTCCTTATTGTGACTGTGGTGGTGTTATTAAGCCTGATGTTGTTCTTTATGAAGAGGGGCTTAATGATGAAGTATGGAATGGAGCATATTCGGCTATAAGAAATGCTGATGTTCTTATTGTAGGTGGAACTTCACTTGTTGTTTATCCTGCGGCTGGTCTTGTTGGAATATA
>UQRG01000218.1 GCA_900543365.1 uncultured Eubacterium sp.
CAACAAGAGAGGATATTTGGGGACTTGTAATAAATGAGGCAATGGCTTATGGCTTACCTATTATTACAACGAACAATTGTATTGCTGGTCTTGAGCTTGTGGATAATAGTAATGGTGCTATTATACCAGTTGAAGATTCTGAAACATTGGCATCAGTTATAAATAATAAGGATTTTTCTAAATGTGGAATAAATAGTCTAAAAAAAATAAAAAATCACTCAATAGAATGTATGGTAAAAGAGCATTTGGATGTGTTTACTAAATATTTGAGGTAATTATTATGTTGGTGGAAAAGAAAAAAATTTTGTTTAGTTTTGTTATATTAATATTGTTAATAACAGCTATATATGGAATCAATACTCAACCTAAAAATGAAGAATTTTTTAAAAGTTGTGGATATATTATACTAATAATAGACTGTTTTTTGGCAGTGAGAAACAGACATAATATAATGCTATTTTTTATATACACAATGATGCTATATTTTAATTTTAGCTTTATGTATGATCTTTATTTTATGGAAAATCCCTATTTAATAGTTTTTTATAATGCCTTTTCAAATGATATAATACTTGGCAAGGGCATTTATATGATGTTGATATTTTCAACAATATTGTTAGGATTTGATTTGTTAAGTGATAATAATTTTGAACAAATTAAAAGTAACTTTTTTATAAAAAAAGAAAATAAAAATCTTATAATATCCTGGGGATTATTTTTGATAGCTTTAGTATCAGGTTCAATATGGTGGCAATTTTTTGAATATTCTGGTGCAGTATTAATTATTGCATTATATTATAGTGGTAATAATAGAGTTTTTAAAATAGTTGTTACAATTTATATAGTTTATATATTTATATTGTTGAATATTCAGGGTATGAGAGTACCGGGACTATGTTTTCCTATCATATTAATATTTATGATGTATCCCGAATTTGTTAATTATAAGTATATTATTTTAGGTATAGTAGTTGCAATAATTTTTATGAGTTATTCCGGATTATATACAGATACAGATGGTAGGGCAACAATATTAGATGGTATAGACAAGCTTAAGAGTAGTGCGGGAGCTTTGGATACTTGTCAATTTTCTTATATGAGTTCACAGATTGGCATAAAAGTAGCTGATGATATTTTATCTTTGAGTGAAAGATTGGATTATTTTATTAGATTTTTAAAATCTCAAGTGGTTTTAAGTAGTAAGAGTATTCAATTTTGTAAAATGTGTAAAATAACACGCCAATTTTATACTCATTATGATGGTCAATTTATGCCACATACATTTTATTTTTATTTGGGATGGTTTGGAGTTGTACTATCAGGATTTTTTGTTGGCTGGTATTTAAAATTAATAAAGATGCTTAAAGAAAATTCTAAACCAGTAGTTACAATATTATCAATATGGTGTATAGCTATGCTTCCTAAATGGTATTTATATGAACCAAATGCATTGTTAAAGGGCTCTTTATTTATATTGTTATTATATTGGTTAAGTCTTATTTTTAATAATGTTATTAGAAAAAATGGTAATTATAGTAAAAAAGTAAAGTATATTAACAATTCAAAAGGAGAATTACTTAATGAATAATAATAAAGTAAGTATAATAATGCCTGTTTATAATGTTTCTGAAAAGTTAAATAAAAGCTTAAATTCGCTAATTAATCAAACTTATTCTAATATAGAGATTTTACTTATTAATGATGGTTCAACAGATAATAGTGGTGAAGTGTGTGATAAATATGCTCAAAATGATAATAGGATAAAAGTTGTACACAAGAAAAATGGCGGCGTTTCATCAGCAAGAAATATTGGCTTAGAAATTGCCACAGGTAAATATATTATGTTTGTTGATAGTGATGACTATACAGACGAAAAAAGTTGTGAAGTTATGGTAAAAGCTATTGAAAAATATGATGTTGATATGGTAGTGTCAAGTTATAATACTGTTTATAATGGTAAAGTAATGAAACATATTTGCCCTGAAAAAGTTTATAATAGTGTAGAAAGTATGAAAGATGATTTTAGATTAATTTATCTTGATTGTTTTTTAAATAGTCCGTGGAATAAATTATTTAAAAAGGAACATATTACAAAGGGCTTTGATGAAAATATGAGATATTTTGAAGATTATTATTTTGTACTTGATTATATGGACAATATAAGA
>UQRG01000219.1 GCA_900543365.1 uncultured Eubacterium sp.
GCAGCCAGTAAGAAGAATGAACAAAAATAACAGAATGAAACAGGTTTTGTGGGGTGCTTTCTTAGTCATGAAAATCCCTCCTTTATTAAAAAATTAAATATGTTAATTTGATAATATAATTGTAATAATAAAAAGTCAAGATGAAAAAATAATAAAATTTTAATATGTAGTAGATATATTAAAAAAAGAAGTTTATAATATGGTAATAGGAGGTGATTATATGTTTAAAAAGAGATTAACAAATAAACAAATGGATGTAATGAATATTTTATGGGAAAATGATAAACCAATGGCTGCATCTGAAATCTTGAAAGCAAATGAAAAATTAAATATTAATACAATTCATGCATGTATTAGAAAATTATTAGAAGAAGGATATGTAAAAGTTGCATATATTGATTATAGTGGTAATGTTATGAGTCGATATTTTATGCCAACAGTTTCTAAAGGAAAATATTTTAGTGAGAGCTACAAAGATATTATTGGATCAAAAAAATTGATATTAACTTCTTTAATAGAAACGGAAACCAATATTGAGGAACTCGAACAGCTTGAAAATTTAATTAGGAAGAAGAAAGAAGAATTAAAGGAGTAGCCAGATATGTCATTGTCATTGGGACCTTTTATCACATGCTTCTTGTGTACAAATATTCTCTGCATAATATTACATTATCTGATATATAAGAAAAAAATATTTTTTGATAAAAGTTTACGTTTTATATTCTGGATAATAGGAATTATATTACTAAGGATGGTACTTCCATTTAATTTTCCATTTACATATACTTCTTATTCAGACAATATTTTACCCAAAATAGTAGATTTCATTTATTATAAATTACAACATGGGAAAATAATGATATTAGATATTGGTTTGATTATATGGGGGATAGGAAGTATATTTCAGATCATAATAATGATACGAAGTAATATAAGATTACGAAGATATGTTAAAAATCATGTGATTAGTATGGAAAATCCAATAGCAGAAGAAATAATAGATATAGTACAAAATGAGTTACTTTTTGAAAAAATAGAAGTAGCTGTATTGCCAGAGTTTGTATCACCTGCAATTATTGGTATTAAACAACCAATATTAATCATTTCGGAAAAATATTGTTTTTCAAGACAGGAATTAAAATTGGTATGTGAACATGAAATAAATCATTATATAAAAGGTGATTTAATATTAATGGCAATTATAAATATTGTTAGTTGTATACAATGGTGGAATCCTGTAATTCATTTTTTAAAGGAAGAACTAATTTTAGCGTTAGAACTATCTAATGATTTTCAAATTATAGAAAATCAATCTGATGCTGAAAAAATAGAGTATGCAGAATTAATTTTAAAAATAGCCAAAGAAAAAGAGTATTTTAAAACAATTGATAGAAGTTTTGTTACTTGCTTTGTCGGGAAAAATAAAACGAATTTAAAAACAAGAATAGATTATATCTTAAAAAAGAATAAGAAGAAAAAGAGTATAGTGTATATAATTAACATATTGATGATAAGCGTAATGTTATTGTCTGTTTTTTGGGTTCCGGAAGCAACACATCCGATAGATCCAGATAAGCAGGAAAATTCAATAGAAATGTCTCCGCAAAATACATATTTTCTAAAAAAGAGAGAAGGTTATCAGATATTTGTAAATAATAAATTGTGGGGAGAAGTGAAAGAGATTCCGGATGGACTGGAGAATATTCCTATACGAAAGAGTGTCAGACATTAAATATTATAGTATGGGTAAACTTTTTTTAAGACATTTATGATTTACTTTTTCAATCATAATGCGTACTCATCCTTTGTGTGAAAAAAGCTTTCACCTGATACTATCAGAATAGTACAGACAGAAAGTGATGTCAAAGAAATACGGTTGATTTTCGGGTGCGATTTGCTATAATTGATAAGAAGAGTAAGAATGGACAGCAGAGTAGTACTGCTATAATGAGAAAAAGGGAAGTATAAAGATATGAATTACGGAACAATCAAAAATTACGATATCGCAAATGGAACCGGCGTCAGGGTCAGCCTTTTCGTATCCGGCTGCCGGCATCATTGCAAAGGATGCTTCAATTCCGAGACCTGGGATTTCAATTACGGCAATCCATATACCAAAGAAGTAGAAGCAGAGATCCTCGAAGCACTT
>UQRG01000220.1 GCA_900543365.1 uncultured Eubacterium sp.
TATCAATAAATTACATACATTATAACATTATATATTACAATATAAATTTTGATTTTAGTTTAGTTCCAATTATTGTTATAAAATAAATACTAAATAATTGGGTGCTTTTTATTCTAACCTAGATCTTTAATAATTTTTTCTTTATGGTTATTGTTTGATTCATTTGTTTTGTAATGATTTTCTGTAAGTTTATTGTTAAATTCTTTAACATATTCATTTTTTTCAGTTACTACAATATGTGTTTTTTCAAAATCATCCGGAGTATTTGGAGTTTCTTCAATAAATTTTTTCATTTCATTTTCAGTATTAATGATATTTACATCTTTTTCGATATTATTAATCAATTCGTTTGCATCAATCTGATTCATAACACTTGATAGACTCATAAAATATTTTGTAAATACTTTTCTTTCATTGTCTGAGAGCTTAATATAATTCTTTAGCATTGTTTCTTCAAGTGGTGAAAAATTATATTGCTTAATCAATGTGTCTAAAATAGAAGTTTTATTAAAAGGTGAACCTATACCCTTTAGAATCCAATCAATATTAATATTATATTTCTGACAAAAAAGGTTAATGATTGGCATATTTATTGTTTTTGTTCTTCCACCTTCTAAGTTTTTTATAACAGGAACTGTAACACCAGTTTCTTTTGCTATATCAGACTGAACTAGCTTTAATTCTTTTCTTATACTTTGAAATCTTTTTCCTATCTCTTTAATGTTTAACGAATTCAAAATATCACCTCCTAAAATTTATTATACTTATACACAAGGTATATGTCAACACTTGTTTTGCTAAAATTTTAGAAAAAACTATAAAAAAGTATTGACAAATACCTAATTACAATGTATCATAAGTATATAATAACACCAATATTAAATAAAATAGTGCTGAAATACACTAAAAGGAGGGCTAATTATGGATAATAATTTAGTATCGAACCTATCAATTGCAGATTTTGCAGAATTAATTAATAAAATGTCAGAATCCGATAAGTTTGCTGCTTATAATGTACTTTATGGTATGGTTTTAAGTAAGTCAGTCAATAAACCAGACCCTAATGTAGCATAGTTATTTATTTTAATAGTGCATCCAGTATAGCTATATAGGTGCAGGGAGGCTTGTAAATGTATTAGTTATTTGTTGGTATAATTACTTAGGAGGTGGGAAAGTGGAAAGAGAACAGACAACAATCCGCCTACCTGTTGATTTAAAAAAAGAAATACAACAGAAGGCGGATAAGAATGGAATAAGTTTTAATGCAATGTTGTTGTGGGTTATTCAAAAAGGTCTTGAGAAAGTTTAATTTCTCCATATTCTTTTTCATAGTCAATAATACAATTCTCAATTAAGTATTCTATTTGCATTGCAATAGATCGTTTGTTATGCTCTGCTATAATTTTTATTTTTTCAAAATTATATGGTTGCATACGCATAGTAAAAGCTCTTTTATCGGTTGCCATATTATCGCTCCTTTAATAATGATTTCTTAGTGATTTCATTATTACATATATTAGAAAAAAAATCAATATTGCATATTGACATCACTATGAATATGTGCTATTCTTAATCAAAGTGAATTCATTTAGAAAAAAGTAAGTGTGGTGGTGAGTAAAATGGCTAACATAATGACAATTAGAGCTCCCGATGAAATGCAGAGATTGCTAAAGGAAACATCTAAAGATTTAGGATTTACTAGAAATGCTTTGGTCTTACAAATTCTTTGGGAATGGTTAAAAAATAATGGTTATTGCAGTAAATAGATATATAGGTGCAAGGAGGCTTGTAAATGTATTAGCTATTTGTTGAGATATATATGTGTTAAAAAATAAGACCAGGAGATGTGTGGTATGAATAATAATATTGGAATATTTATTTGTATTGTTTGACCGATAGCTTTGCCATTTGTAGTTTATTATTTTGTTTGGATGAGTGGGCTAATTATGACAATTGGTTTGGATGTTTTTTTATATAAGAGCATTAATAAAAGGTAATTACTACAAAAGTAATTACCTTAGGGGCAGATAATATCTGAAAAAAAGATTATATAAGTATATTAGTAAAAAAATATGCTAATGTCAAGTAAATAATAGAATTATACAAGCAGTTTTTTTATAGAATAATACAAAAATACAAATTA
>UQRG01000221.1 GCA_900543365.1 uncultured Eubacterium sp.
TAAAAATTCAATACAAGGATTTTCTTTATTTCCTACTATATTAATAAGTCCAATAGACTTCCAATATTTCCAAGCCTTAATAACATCGCTTTCTAATATTTTAAACTTCTTAGCTATATCACTGTTAGATACAGAAACACCAAACATTGCACATCTGTAAGCATATATGTATATTAAAGAAAATATAGGACTTGGAGCCTCTGCCATATAATCATCTATAAAATTGTTGTCAATAATAGTGGCAGAAAAACTACCTGTAAAACTAATATTGCTCACATTAACACCTCTTAAACCTTGTAATAAATAAGTCCTTTTTGTCATTTAATGATAACATAATTCATAAATATTTACAAGTTAGAATTTATAACAAAAATTACTAGCTCATTATACAAAAAAAGAAAGAACCACCCAAATATTAAAAAGCAATTCTTTATTTTTATGTACTAAAACTAAATATTTAATTTAATGCCTTCTAATTTAAGTAAGCTAATCTTTTTGTCAATTCCACCTGCATAACCAGTTAATTTACCATTTAAGCCAACAACTCTATGACAAGGTATAATAATAGAAATAGGATTGCGACCAACTGCTCCTCCAACTGCTTGAGCTGACATTTTTTCAATGCCATTTTTATTAGCTATTATGCAAGCAATTTGCCCATAAGTTATTGTTTTTCCATAAGGTATATTTTGCAGTATTTCCCACACAGCCATAGAAAAAGCTGAACCATATAATAAAGTAGGAATATTAAAGCCTGGTTTTTTGCCACTAAAATATATATCAAGCCATTTTTTAATTTCATTAAATATAGGTAAACTAACATTAATACAACCACCATTTAATGTTGAAGCAAAATATTTTTGACCGGCAAACCACAAGCCAATAAGTTTTTCACCATTACTAGCAATAGTAATTCTACCTAAGGGTGAATTGTAATAATCAACATAATACATAAGTATCACCTAACTAAATTATTTTTATAAAATAATATTGAAATAAATAAATTCAGTACCATTATTAATTTCAACTATTTAATCATTACAGCAATTATATCATAATTTTTAACAACAGACAATCTGCATTTACCTGAAAAATCAGCAGAATTTATCAGTTTTTCAAAAAGTATATTAAAAACTATTTTAATTAAAATATAGCTTATGAAAGAACTTAATTCCTTCATAAGCTATATTTTACACAAGTTTCATTATTTCTTTCCTAAGTCTGCCAATTATTTTCTTTTCCAATCTTGAAATATAAGACTGACTTATACCTAAAATATCAGCAACCTCCTTTTGTGTTCTTTCTTCACCGCCATTTCTGCCAATACCAAATCTAAGCTCAATGATTTCTTTTTCTCTACCATTTAGCTTTTGAATAGCAGTTCTCAAAAGCTGTTTATCAACTTCCTCCTCAATTCCTCTATAAATAATATCTACATCAGTTCCTAAAATATCAGAAAGCAAAAGTTCATTACCTTCCCAATCTACATTTAAAGGCTCATCAATAGAGACTTCTGTTTTTGTTTTGGTAGTTCTCCTTAAGTGCATTAATATTTCATTTTCAATACATCTTGAAGCATAAGTAGCAAGTTTAATATTTTTTTCAGGCTTAAAAGTATTAATAGCCTTAATAAGTCCAATAGTGCCAATTGATATTAAATCTTCTACATTTATACCTGTATTTTCAAACTTTCTTGCTATGTACACAACTAACCTTAAATTTCTTTCAATTAAAATATCTCTGGCAGTTTCATCATTACCTTCTACTAATCTTTTTAAAAGTTCACCCTCCTCTTGAACACTTAACGGCTCTGGCAAAATATCATTACCACCTATATAAAAAATTCTGCCACACTCTGAGAATTTGTGAAAAAATTTTTCCAAGCAACCCTTACTATTCATTTATATACCTCCCAAATGCTTAGGACTAAGCAATGCACTATACAAACCATTTTTACTTAAACTAAATCTGCAAATACCTATTATTGGTTTATTAATTACATTATCATTTATTCTAGCACTATCTGCCACAAATCCAATCATCATACCTTTTTCCTTGCCAACACTTTTAAAGGGAATAATTCTTATACTTTTTCTAAAGCTATCTTCTGATATTGATGATATAATTTCCATTAAA
>UQRG01000222.1 GCA_900543365.1 uncultured Eubacterium sp.
ATTTATACAACAAGTAATATTTTCTATAAATATTCGACTTATTTTGATAAATTTATGTTAAATACGCACAAAATAATGTGGTTGAAGGGGATTAAAATATTATTAAAAATTGTTTTTACATATTTACAAAATATTAATTTTTAATTGAGGTTGTCTATTTTTTATATATTAACTATGGTAATTTGCTTCAAAATAGGTTAATATATCATTATGAATATGTAGTAGAGGAGGATAATATGAAATACGGATTTATAAGAACAGCAGCAGCAACACCTTTTGTTAAAGTTGCTGATTGCAAATATAATACAGATAATATTATTGCTTGTATTAATGAGGCTTATGGTAATAATACAGAACTTATTGTTTTTCCGGAGCTTTGTATAACAGGATATACTTGTGGTGACTTGTTTTCGCAACGCAGACTTATTTCATCTGCTATGGAAAATATTAGTAGGCTTAAGAAAGCAACTCTTAATAAAAATATAATTACTGTCATTGGATTTCCTTTTGAATATATAGGTAATTTATACAACTGTGCAGCAGTTTTGTACAAAGGTTCTGTTTTAGCTGTTGTACCTAAGAGTTTTTTACCAAATTATAATGAATTTTATGAAATGCGTTGGTTTAAAGAGGCAATTAAGGATACAATACTTATTAATTTTTTAGGTGAGGAAGTCCCTTTTGGTACAAATGTTGTTATTCGTTCTGCTAATATGCCGGAATTTACATTAGGTGTAGAAATATGTGAGGACTTGTGGAGTGTTATTCCACCTTCACTTAACCACGCTTTAGCTGGAGCAACGATTATAGCAAATCCATCTGCTGGCAATGAAATAACAGGTAAAGATGTGTACAGACGAGGTTTAGTTGAAAGTCAGTCTGCAAGAATAATTGGTGGTTATATATATGCTTGTGCTGGTGAAGGCGAGTCTACAACTGATGTAGTTTATTCAGGTCATAACTTGATTTGTGAAAATGGTATTACTATTAAAGAGTCACAGAGATTTAAAAATTCAATTATTTATGGTGACATTGATGTTTATAAAATAATTAGTGAAAGACAGAAAAATACATCATTTAGAACAGATGATGGAGATTATACTGTTATAGATATAGATTTTAAGCCTAAAAAGGGAGATATAGACCGTTTTGTTGACCCAGCTCCTTTTGTGCCAAAGGATTTGAAAAAGAGAGCTAAAAGATGTGAAGAAATCATAAACATACAGGCTTTAGGTTTAAAAAAGAGAATTGAGCATATAGGTTGTAAAAATGTTGTAATTGGTATAAGTGGCGGACTTGATTCAACTCAAGCACTTATAGTAACTGCTAGAGCTTTTGAACTTGCAAGACTTGATAAAAAGGGAATTATTGCTGTTACTATGCCTTGTTTTGGTACAACTGATAGAACATATAACAATGCTGTAAGTCTTGTTAATAACATAGGTGCAACCCTTGTAGAAGTTAATATTAAAAAGGCTGTAATGCAACATTTTGAGGATATTGGACATAATGCAGATATACACGACCTTACTTATGAAAACTCTCAAGCAAGAGAGAGAACTATGATTCTTATGAATATGGCATCTAAATATAAGGGATTTGTAGTTGGTACTGGTGATTTAAGTGAGTTAGCATTAGGTTGGGCAACTTATAATGGTGACCATATGAGTATGTATGGTGTAAATTGTTCTATACCAAAGACGCTTATAAAGTACCTTATTGGTTATGTTGCAGACACAACTATTGACAATGACCTTAGAAAAATTTTAGTTGATATTTTAGATACGCCGGTTTCACCTGAACTTTTACCTCCTGATGAAAATGGTGAAATAGCACAGATTACAGAAGATGTAGTTGGTCCTTATGAACTTCACGATTTCTTTTTATACAATATGATGCGACTTTCCTTTGAACCAGATAAAATCTTCTATTTGGCACAAATTGCATTTAATGATAAATATGATAAAGCTACTATTTATAAGTGGCTTAGAAATTTCTATTGGAGATTTTTCTCTCAGCAATTTAAGAGAAGTTGTTTACCTGATGGTCCTAAGGTAGGTTCTGTTAGCCTTAGTCCAAGAGGAGATTGGAGAATGCCTAGTGA
>UQRG01000223.1 GCA_900543365.1 uncultured Eubacterium sp.
TCCTACTCCATAAATAGGCAAAAAAGGACCTTTCATAAAACCTCTGTTTACCCACTTTTTACTTTTAATCGAAACATAGGTACTTTCAAAACACCAACCTAAAAAACAGTATATATAAAATATCATAAAAAAGGTTAATACATTATAATTTAAAGTATACATAAGTTCCTTTCTTTAAAAGAAAGCCTGCCAAAATTATTGACAAGCTCAATATATTTTAATAATCTTCCGGTCTATCCTTTCTTAAACCAAAGTAATAACGAATTGCTTCAACAATTCTATCAGCTGCATAGCCATCTCCAAATGGATTTTTAGCGGCAACCATTTTATCATAACTCTCTTTATTATCTAAAAGCTCTTTAGCTTCAGCATAAATTTCATCTTCATTTACACCGGCAAGTTTAAGAGTACCAGCCTCAACACCCTCTGGTCTTTCAGTAACATTTCTAAGCACAAGAACTGGCTTACCCATTGAAGGCACTTCTTCCTGTAATCCACCACTATCAGTCATAACAAGATAACTTAAATTCATAAGATTGTGCATATTAACTATATCAAGAGGGTCAACAAGATGTACTCTGCCGTGACTACCTAAAATTCTGTTTGCAACCTCTCTAACAGCAGGATTGTAATGTACAGCATATACAACCTCGACATCTTCATAATCTTCAACAAGTCTTAAAACAGCTTTGCAAATATTTTCAAGAGGCTCACCAAGATTTTCTCTTCTATGTGCAGTCATTGTAATAACTCTCTTGTTTTTATAATCAATGTTATTGAGTTCCTCAAGTTCAAACTTAAAGTTATCTTGAATAGTATGCTTTAAACAATCAACTGCTGTATTACCAGTTATAAATATGCCTTCCTCACTAATATTTTCCTTTAAAAGATGCTCTTTAGCCAAAGGTGTAGGTGCAAAATGAAGGTCAGCCATATGACCTGTAAGAACTCTATTCATTTCCTCTGGGAAAGGCTGAGTTTTGTCATAGGTTCTAAGACCTGCCTCAACATGACCAAGTTTAATACCACCATAAAAAGCGGCTAATGCACCAGCAAAAGTAGTGGTTGTATCACCATGTACAAGAACTAAATCAGGCTTTGCCTTACTCATAACCTCCTCAAGACCAGTTAAAGCCTTAGTTGTAATAGTAGTCAAAGTCTGTCGCTGAGTCATAATATCCAAATCATAGTCAGGATGAAGGTCAAAAATTTCAAGAACCTGATCAAGCATTTCTCTGTGTTGTGCAGTTACACAAACAACTTGTTCAATATCATCACACTTATCCATAGCCTTAATAAGTGGTGCCATTTTAGTTGCTTCAGGACGAGTACCAAAAATACTCATCACCTTTATCTTTTTCATTATATTCACCTCTGTTAAATATTCCTTTAAAATAGCTTAACACAAATTAAGTTATTTTTCAACAATTAATTTAAATATAAAGCAATTAAACATTTTATTTTATCTTTATTAATTCAAATATCTCTTTATAAAAATCAGAATATATACTATTTTTTCTCCAAACAAATGTAAAATTATGTTTTACGGCAAGATTTCTTATTTTAATTTCATACAATTTTTCTGACTTTAGTTCATCATTAACTACCCTTTTATACATAAACGAAATACCTATATTTTTTTCAACCATCTTCTTAATTGCCATAATATTATTTATTTCAACTTTTCCTTTAAAATCATCAATTTTTAAATTATAAACCTGCAAAATTTTTTCACATATTTCTCTTGTACCTGAGCCAACTTCCCTTACAACTATTTTTTGTTCAAGCAAATCTTCTATTGAATTGACAACAATTTTTTCTCCTGAAACAGCAATATAATCTTCAACAGAATAAGTTATATAATCATATTCAGATTTATCAAAATAACCTTCAATTAATGCAAAATCTACCTTTCCACTACTAATATCTTCAAAAAGTTCCTTAGTATTAGCAACTTTAATACTTATGTTTGTATCAGTATATTTATTTATAATTGATTCTATAATACTAGGGATAATACATTCACCAATAGTTAAAGTAACACCAAAAGACAGTTGTTTTCTTTCTTTTTTTATAAGACTAATA
>UQRG01000224.1 GCA_900543365.1 uncultured Eubacterium sp.
GACAATATACACACCCCATATTACACATAGTTGTAACAACAAAAATATGAAGAGATGTTGTAAGATTAAGATGGGTTTTCAATTCTCTTATATTGTACTTCTTTTCAAGTGAATACTCTATATCTCCTTTGTCATATATCATATCTACGCTTTTTAGTCTTACAGCCAAATCTCCATCTTTATCTATATTTTTTGATATTATACTTTTAAATTCATATTAAACTTTTTTTGATTTTTAAAATCTTGTTCCCACTTTAGAGCCTCCGACTTTTTCTTAAAACCTCTTTTAGTCGTCTGTTTTAATTTACCGTCAAAATTTTTATAGTAAGTCCTCACCTCCCAAGTACCATTTTTCTCATTTCTTGAAACTGACATCTAATCAACTCCTAACACTTAAGCCTCCTTTGTTAAGCCATAAAATCGTTCTTCAAAGTATTTTCGACTTAATTTACCAGATATGGTAATATAGCTCTTTTCTTTCAATTCAATATTAAGTTCACGAATAATCTTATAAGCAAAAGGTTTTGAAACATCTAACTCCCTTGCAATATCCTCAGCTGTTAAATATATTTTATCTGACATACAGTATCCACCTTTCATTATTTAATAGAAAAATTATTTTTTATATGATAATACACATTTGTGCATTTGTCAATATGATTTTTATTTATTTACAAACAAAATAAAATACGATATAATAAACATAATAAATATTTTTTAATTGGGGTGAAATTAATGACAATAGGTGAAAAGATTAAAATATTTAGAGAATTGCTAGGACTTACTCAAATTCAACTTGCTGAATTGTCTAAAATAAATGTGAGCACAATAAGAAAATATGAATTAGGTATTAGAAATCCAAAGCCAGAACAAATAGAAAGAATCGCTAATGGTCTTGGAATAACACCTTTTATATTTTTTAATTTTAAGATTGAAACTGTAGGTGATGTCATCGCACTCCTTTTTGCATTAGATGACACAATAGATATAGAATTCGATGGAGAACAAATAAATAATGAATATACACCTGATACAATATCTATGAAATTTAAAAGTAAATATTTAAAAGATTTTATGGCTAATTGGGCTACAATGAAAGGTTATTTAAAATCAATAGAAAATGAGTTGCCTAATATAAAACACAACTCAATACAAGATATAGTAAAAAAGAATATTGATAACAAGTATACTGAATTTAAAAATCATTATAATATTAATATACACAATAATATTATAATAAAAAAAGGTACTGACGATATTAAAGTTCGTGTATATTCTACCAATAAAGATGATTAAAAAATTTTTTTGAATACAAATATTGTCATATTATTGTCACTACAAAAAAATAAAGCCCCAAAACATTGATAAATTCTGGTTCTATAATATTTGGTGTGGTCGTCAAAAACGATTACATCATTTTGTATAAAGAACCACCCGGATAGTTCAGGGGTTTTCTTTATACAAAAAAACCGCAAACCCTAATTAAAGAGTTTGCGGTTAAATCAATCAAATATAATTACTTAATTATAATTACTCAATGATAGATACAACAGAACCAGAACCTACAGTTCTACCACCCTCACGGATAGCGAATCTAAGACCCTGCTCCATAGCGATATGAGAAATAAGCTCAATAGTCATTTCTACATTATCACCAGGCATACACATCTCTGTACCCTCTGGAAGAGTAATAACACCAGTAACGTCAGTAGTTCTGAAGTAGAACTGTGGACGATAGTTGTTGAAGAATGGCTTATGACGACCACCCTCATCCTGCTTAAGAACATAAACCTGAGCAGTAAACTTAGTATGAGGAGTGATAGTACCAGGAGCTGCAAGAACCTGACCTCTTTCGATTTCGTCTCTAGCAACACCTCTTAAAAGTGCACCAATGTTATCGCCTGGCTCAGCCTCATCAAGAAGCTTTCTGAACATTTCGATACCAGTAACAACAACCTTTCTAGCTTCATCGTTAAGACCTACAATCTCAACTTCGTCGTTTACGTGAAGTACACCTCTTTCTACTCTACCAGTAGCAACTGTACCTCTACCAGTGATTGAGAATACATCCTCAACTGGCATAAG
>UQRG01000225.1 GCA_900543365.1 uncultured Eubacterium sp.
TGAGCTGAAAATTGATTATTAAATAATAAATGAGCCTCATCAATAACAATCCAAGTTCGTCTACCAATCAGTCTGTTTGATGTTATTCTATTCCAAATTTGGTCTAAAATAACAAGCATACCTAGTGTTTTTATCTGGTCACCCAAGTCTTTAATATCATAGACAACAAACTTATTCTTGACATTGACATTTGTTCTGTGTGCAAACAAATTAAAAGAGCCACTAGTATATAGTCCCAGAATCTTAATCAAGTTTTCTTTTTCTTGCTGTAGGAACGGTTCTTTAACCTTTTCAAGTTCTTTTACAAAATCAACTAAGGTTGGCATTTCTGCATTTTTATTTCTAAAAAACGGTTTATATGTTTCTGTCAAAATTCTATCAACTAAAGTTCTTTCAGCACCTGTTAGACCAACACTGCTTTCTTTTTGTGCAATAACATCTAAAAAAGAAAATATAAATTCTGTTTTAAATGATAATGGATTAATTGACTTCTCTTTTTCGTCACCTGTTGAATAGTCCATAGTAATGTCTAAGGGATTAAAATATGTATTAGTGTCATTAGACATTTTTATTACTTCTCCGCCAAAATTTCTTGCTAAGTCTACATATTCAGTTTCAGGGTCAATTACAAGTACTTCATCGGCATCAGATGATAGCAAAACATTCACTAGCTCTCTTTTGGTGGCAAAGGATTTACCAGAGCCTGGTTTACCCAATACCCAACCAGCAGGATTTTTTAAACCTTTGCGATTTAAAAAAATTAAATTTCGTGACAAAGCATTTAATCCATAATACATACCACCATTTTGAAACAATTCTTGTGTAGTGAAAGGCATAAAGATAGCTTGACTTGCTGTTGTTAGTGTTCTTCGGATTTTTATATCATTTCTAGCAAGCGGTAAAGTGGCATTAAGTCCAGCTTCTTGCTCGCACGATATTGGCATTAATTCACAATTATTAGACCTTGCTACACCTTTCAGTTTTTCAACATTCTGATTTAACTCACTCATTGTTTCTGCTGATGTGAATACTAACACAGCTCCTCTGAAAATTCTCTGATTTTTATTCTGCATATCGTCAATAAGATTATTAGTTTCCTCAATATGTCGCTTCAAGCCTTGTGGTATCATATCAGGGTCAGCCATTTGCTGCAATAACTTTTGCTGCCTATTCATCTTTTCTTGCTCCATAAAAGCTAATTTTGCTTTTACTTTATTTAAAGCTTCACTATTATCAACAGAATTAGTATGTATACTAATAGTTGTATTGCAGGGAACTTCACTTAATTCATTTATTAATTTATCTGATAAATCTGACGGAAATTTCTTAACCATCAAGACTTGTCCATAATTGTCACCAAATTCAAATTTTGTTTTTTTGTTATCTTTATCAAGGCTAAAATCAAAATAATACGGACATATAAAATCCTTAGTAGTCAGTCCAGTTTCAGTAAGCATATCATAATCAAAATTAAAAGGCTCTTGAGGGCTAAGAATACTATTCATACATTCAAGCCTATCAATTGCAGACATACTCTTGACATCACAACCAAGTGATTTTAATAAACTTGTAACATCAGTTTCAACTCTTGTTAATGCTATAAATGCCTCATCATAATTCTCTGCCTTTAAACCAAATACAATATACTTTTCTCTAATAATACTATTCTGTCCTTGCATAGCTTTTTTCTCAAGCATTTGATTATATTCTTCTCTTAAATCATTCTTATTATCACTTAACATAGGTAACAACATTTGTCGTTTAAATTCATTAATATCTATTCTTCGATTATGTACCATAATCTGTACATTAATATTCGGGTCAAAATAATTTAAAATTTCGCAATACCGAGCAAAAATATCAATCTGTTCATCTCGCTGTGCTACTTGATAATTAATATCACTAAACTTAATCATTTTACTGTAAAAATCATCAGTGACTTGGCAAATACCAGACTCTTGAAACATATATTTATAATGTAATGTATCTTGACAAGACTTAGGTGTTGCCTCAACTTTAAGCTGTTTTTTCTTTTTCTGATTCTTTAATTCTATTGTTTCTTGTTGCATTTTTA
>UQRG01000226.1 GCA_900543365.1 uncultured Eubacterium sp.
TTATATACAAAACGAAAATCATTCATATGTGGATTAAATGACTTTAACCTCGTCGAAAAATCGAAAAATAGTTTACAAAAGTATAGAGGTTGTTTAGCATTTGGAACAAGAACATCAGATAATTTTTCAGTATTACTTTCATATAATATATTTAAAATTTCTGATAAATGCTGGAGAGGAACTATTCACCATGAATGTACTCATGCTTGTGATTATTATAATTATTTAAACTATAACAACATAATAGAATCTGATAAGATTTATGAAACGGAATTTTTCCGTGAATTTTGGTTGTGGTCTGAATTTCATGCACGATTACATGGCTGTAATAGAAATTTTAACTACTTATATTATTCATTACAATCTATTGAATACAAAATTGACCCAAAACAATCAATAAATAAATAATATTGTAAACGATTATGTTCAAAATGATAGCGACTATAATCTAATGCAAACTCTAGGTATATTAGCTAACATGGCTCATATCTATGGTAAAAAAGCTTTTTATTACTTTCGCAATAAATTAACAGAAAACAATATACCTACTGCAAGAATTTGCGTGCTCTATAACTTTTTAGATAATTGTTTAAATTTTAATGATATTAAATCAAAGTTCGAAGATTTTAGAAATACTCTTAATTCATAAAACACAACTTAATACCTTTATGCAAAAACATATAACTTATTCATCATATACTCCTTTAATGAGGTACAACTATGGCAAAGAAAACAAATACCAATATAAACGGAAAAGACTATTACAGAGTTACACTTGATATTGGCAAGCGTGCCGATGGCACACGAATTAGGAAGCAGTTCTACGGAAAGAACAAATCTGAAGCCGAAAAACTAAGAGATGAATACCTAAAAAATATTACAGACGGAATTGAAAATAAATATGATAATATAATTATGGAAGATGTCTTCAAAGAGTGGCTATTTAATATTAAGCGAAGCACTGTTAAGCCTTCTACATTTGAACGGTATGAAAGTATATACCGTAATTATATTATAAACAGCCCTATATCTCTTAAACTTATTGATAAAATATCGTCACAAGATATACAACAGTATTATAATAAGTTACATTCTGATGGAAAAAGTCATTCAGTTATCGATAAGCTAAATAAACTAATAAATCCTTTTTTTACTTATTGTGTTAAAAACAGATTTATTCGTTTTAATCCTTGTAACACAGTAACATTACCAAGAAATGATAAAATATATACAGATAAGTCAATAGACCCATTTACAAACAAAGAAATTGAAGAAATTAAAAAGGTTTGTATTTCTTATGATGCAATATCTAATATATTTTATACACTACTAGGAACAGGTATGCGAATAGGTGAGTTATTAGCTTTAACTAAAGGAGACATTAATCTAGACAGCAACACTATAAGGATAAACAAAAACATTAAACGAGTTAGAATTATTAATGCCGACGGTTCTTATAATTATAACATAATATTGCAAACACCTAAAACTGGTACAAGCATTAGGACAATTCCTTTTCCTGATAATTTAAAAAATATTATAAGTAATCAACTAGAAAAACAATCTATCAAGTATAAAAGCAAAAATAAAGAATTTGATAATAATGCTCTACTATTTTCTACATACCTTCTTACATATTATGATGATGATAATATTCGCAGATGGTGGAAAAAATTACTTGATAAAGCAAATGTACGCTATAGAGGTATACACAGTCTTAGACATACATATGCAACCAAATTGTTTGAGGCTGGAGTTCCAGTTAAAACAGTCCAGGTATTATTGGGGCATAGTGATATAAAAATTACAACAGATATATATATTCATGTTATGCCAAATGCAAAAAAAGAAGCTGTTGATGCATTAAATAATATACTATAAATTTTTATTTTTAACGCTTTTTTAACACCCTAGTATTTAATACATATAATATTCTATCTTAAATTTTAAGTTAAAAGTTTGATAACTACTTGACATTTTAAAGTAGAAAATTAACACTTTAGCCGACTTGCCAAATCATTTGGGTTTGAAGCAATGCTCAGATTACTCCCATCACAGGCTAAAACCTGA
>UQRG01000227.1 GCA_900543365.1 uncultured Eubacterium sp.
TTTTGTTTTGTGATTTATTTATCTGCAAATAGTATAATTCAAATATTACTTAATTGATTTTGAGGGCATTGTTATGAATAAAACTATTATTAAACAAATAATATCAATAGTTATTACTTTTATTATTACCTTTATAGTTTTTACTGTCATTGTAAATATTCATACAGGTATATTTATGGGATGCTTTATGTCATCTCTATTTCAATTAAGTGTTACTATAAAAACACCACAAAATAGCAAAAAATCAGAACTTAATTTAATTATTTTCGTTTTATTGTTTATAGGCTTTTTAACCTTTGTACCATCATCCCCTAAAGAAGTACTGATGTTAGATAACAAATCTATGGTATATAATAAAAATTTGTTAGAGTTATCACCAGATATAGATACTGAATATACTACAGAAAATACAGTAAAAACAACAGAAGTAATAACAGCTAAAACACCTATAGATGAAAATTCTTCAATAGTCTATATTGGCAAAACAGGAAACAAGTACCACCGTGCAAATTGTTCCACACTAAAAGGCAAAGGCACTCCTATTTCTTTAAGTGATGCTATTGCAAAAAACAAAACACCTTGCAAAAAGTGTAAACCTTAAAATGCTCAATGTAAAAAAGCGTATAAAACATTCTAAATCAGCACAAATCAAATTCATACTTTTAGAATTTATTTTCTATTTTTATAAACTTGGCATATTTTCTGCTATTTTTATACCTGTAGGAGTTGCAGCAAGTCCACCCTTACCTGTTTCTCTTAGTGTTTCTGGCATAGACAATCCAACAGCTCTCATTGCATCAATTACTTCATCTGGTGGTATAACACTTTCAATACCAGCCATTGCCATATCAGCACTTGTAACAGCATTAACTGCACCAATTACATTACGCTTGACACAGGGTACTTCTACAAGACCGGCAACTGGGTCACATACAAGACCTAAAAGACTTTTTAAAGCAAAAGCCATAGCATTAGCTGATTGAACACCACTGCCACCTCTTAAATAAACAAGCATTGCAGCTGCCATAGCTGATGCTGTACCAATTTCAGCTTGACAACCACCAGCTGCACCAGCTATAAAAGCTCTTTCAGCTATTATTTGACCAAATACAGCACTAGTATAAAGTGCTTTAATAATAGTATCTTCATCTGTATTGTATTTTTTAACAAAAGGTATAAGCACAGCAGGTAATACACCGCAAGAACCTGCTGTAGGTGCAGCAACAATACACTTCATACAAGCATTTGATTCAGCAACAGATATAGCCTCTGACATTACTTGACCAATAAAGTCACCACAAAGACATTTATCTGCATAATTTTTCATCTTTAAACCGTTACCACCAGATAAACCACTATGAGATTTAATATTACCGTCATAATTATCTGATGAAGCTTTCATTGCAAGCCACATTGCTGTCATTTTACTCCAAGAATTTTTCATAGAAACATTTCTCTCATTATAATCATCTTCAAAAGCAAGTTTCCATACTTCCTTACCACTTTTTTCAGATAATTCAAGCAATTCTTTTATACTTGTAAAACTCATATTATTTCACCTCTATACATTAATATATGTTACCTTAATTATCCCCTCTAAATGTTCAATCCATTTTACAACTCTTTCTGGTATAGGTTGGTCAGTTTCAACAATCATTACAGCGTAACCACCTCTTTTATTTCTATATAGATTTAATGTTGCAATATTAATGGCGTGATGTGACAGAGCTGATGTAACATCTGCTATATGACCAGGTTGGTCAATATTGTGAACGACAAGTGTAGGGTAATCACCCGAAAAGTGAGTTTCTATACCATCTAACTTTGCTATACTTATTTTGCCACCACCAACAGATGTTGCTGTTATTTCGAGGGTTCTTCCATTTTCTCCTTGTAATTTAAGAAGTGCTGTATTCGGATGAGCCTCTTTTAAATTTATTTTTTTGAAACTAAATTCCAAACCTTCTTTATTAGCTATCTCAAAACTATCAGGTATCCTCATATCATCAGTATCCATTCCTAAAAGTCCTGCAATAATAGCCTTGTCAGTACCATG
>UQRG01000228.1 GCA_900543365.1 uncultured Eubacterium sp.
AAACAATAGCTTTTTTACCTAAAACTCTTTTAACAGCTGCAAGCATAATAAATACTGTACTTCTTTGACATACCCTAAAGCCTAAAGGACTTGTAATATCCAAAAATTCTACTGTACAATTATCATTAATTCTGTAATTTAAATCTCTTTCAATATTATCAACTTTAGCAATTAATATGGGATACTTTGTAACAGATTTATATAATTTACTAAGCTGTAACAATGATGTGTTTGAGTCAACTGAAATATCCATATTGTTATTTACTATGTGAACATCATAATACTTCATAAAACTCCCCCTCTTATTTTATACTATGTTTAAAGTTTGACCATTAACTTCTGATTTAATAAATTCAACATTTTTAATTTTATTTTTTAAAACATTGTACAATGTATCTACAACAACGACTTCTGTTAAATAATGCGTACCATCAATAAGGCATATATTTAAATCTTCTGCTATTTGAGCATTATGATAGCCAACATCACCAGTAATAAACACTTGACAATTACTAGCTTTTGCTTCTGACATAAATTCAAAATCAGCACCTGCCCCAGTACATAATGCAACATTAGTTATAACAGTATCCATATTTCCGTTTACGACTAGTTTTTCAGCACCCAACTTTAACTTAACAAATTCAATAAATTGACTAAATTTTATAGGATTTTTAATACTGCCATATCTTCCCATATAGTTATTATTTCCCATATCCACAAGTCCCTTGATATTTTCTAATTCAAAAATATGTGCAAGAGTATAATTTGTACCATAATCCGCAATGTCTAAATTAGTATGAGCTGAATATACTAAAATATTATTTTTTATAACATCAGCTATTTTTCTTGATAAAGGCGTGCTAAAATCTAAATTCTTAATACCTTTAAATATAAATGGGTGATGTGTAATTATCATATCAGCACCTTTTTTAATAGCCTCATCAATAACATTGGCAGAGCAATCCAAAGCAATAAGAACTTTATTTACTTCTTTATGGCTATCACCGACCATTACGCCTACATTATCCCAACTACAACAAATATCCTTAGGTGCAAAATTTTCTATTGTATTTATAATTTCATTTGCATTTACAGACATTTTTTCACCTCCATATAACAATTCATTAAGTGATTAAGTCTTTTGTAATCATTGCTATTTTCTTTTCCATTGTCTTTCATATTTTTAAGTACTGTTATAATTTTATTTAATTCAATATTAACATATTCCTTTAAAATTATAGATTTATTTTCAATTAAAATTTTACCAAACAAATACTCAAGTTCTGTATATTTTTCAATTCCCTTTTCTGCATTAATAATATTGTAATATTTATTATTATCTACGAGCATAGTTTCATTAGTTATTTTATAACCAATGGAGTGAACATATTGTCTTACTTTATAAATATCCTTTTGTGGTTGTAATACAAGTTGCCTGGCGTTATTTACAGCTTTTTTGTTGCTTTCAAGTACGCTAATTGTCATCAGTCCACCCATACCGGCTATAATAATAGTATCAATAATTTCATCATCCTTAATAACTTCTAAGCCATTACCACATCTAACATCAATTAAATGATTTAAATGCTTGTTATTTACATTAAGCTGTGCTTTTTTGCAAGAGCCTTGACTTATATCTGCTGCAATAGCCTTATTAGCAACCTTATTTTTAACAAGATATATAGGTACATATGCGTGGTCTGTTCCTATATCTGCAACTATATTTGATTTATTAACCGTATCTGCAACTTTTTGTAATCTTTTAGATAACATATAAAAACCTTTCTTTATTAAAAAAGGACTGTAAAGACAGTCCTTTTAATCTTATAAATAATCTTTAAGCTTTTTACTTCTACTAGGATGTCTTAATTTTCTTAAGGCTTTAGCCTCAATCTGACGAATTCTCTCTCTTGTTACATTAAACTTTGCACCAACTTCTTCAAGAGTTCTCGCCTTACCATCATTAAGACCAAATCTAAGTTTTAATACTTCTCTTTCTCTATCTGTAAGGGTATTAAGTACTTGATCTAGTTGAGTCCTTAA
>UQRG01000229.1 GCA_900543365.1 uncultured Eubacterium sp.
TCTGTTCTAAATGCTAGATGGAATTCACAATCCCCTAAATTATAAGGTCTATCCATATCTCTTAACCAAGTCAATTCAAGTTCAAAATCACTATTCTCATTAGCTAAATATACAATAATAAAACTGCCATCTTTAGCCTCTTTTCTCCTTACTTCCTTTAAGCCTAAAGCCTTGTTATAAAATTCGATAGACTTTTGTAAGTCAGCCACATTATAATTTTCGTGAATCATCTTAAAATTCATAATTAAACCCTCCAAGTATCGTTTTTATTATTTATTTTATGAAAGACAGTATCATCTAAGTTATCATCTTCTTCTGCTAAAAATTTATCCTGAACAGAATATTCCTCCCACATATGCATAGGAAAAATATTTTTAACAACACATTGCTTTAAAAAATATTTTATACCCATATTGTAATATATATCCTGTCTAGGGTCAAGAGGAACAAAAGCTACATCAAAAACTTCATCCTTTATACTATTAATTTCTTTTTCATAGTTATTTTTCATATTATTATTGTACTGCTTATTTTCTTCTTGCCACATCCAACAATTTAAATCCCCACCGTGATATATTCTAATACCATCAACCTCAACAATATAAGCTACACCTAAATCAGTTGACTTAAGAGTTTTTATATGTAGCATATCATAATCGTATTCCTTTCTAGGATATACAAACAATATGTTATCGTTATCAATAGTTTTAACTTTCTTTTTAATATCTCCTGACAACACATACTTAACTTTATTATCATCAAAACGATTAAATAGTTCTCTATTGAAATGGTCCTGATGTCCGTGACTTGAAAAAATATAAATTGGCTTGTCCTCGAACTCTGGCAACACACCATTAAAATAATCAAATATTATATAACAACTATCAGTTTCTATACAAAAACCGCTATGATTAATATATGTAATATTCATTTTTTTACCTCCATTATAATTATAGTATAAAACATATTTTTAATTTTGTCATTATATTTTTGAATATTTTTTTATATTTTAATCAAAATAAATATGAATATTATACTAGGAGTGATATTATGGAATTTAAAGAAAGCAAAACTAAAGAAAATTTAATGAGAGCCTTTGCTGGTGAAAGTCAAGCATACAACAGATATATTTTTTCTGCCCACCAAGCAAAAAAAAGTAACTTATATGTTATAGAAGCAATATTTGAGTTTACAGCAAAACAAGAAGAAGCACACGCAAAAGTATTCTATGACAATTTAAAGGAAATGGGTGGTAACAACATAAGTATATGTGGCAATTACCCTGTAGATATTTACAATACTGTATTGGATCTTTTAAAGGCTGCTGCTCATAATGAAATGCAAGAATACGAAAATGATTATAGAGAATTTAGTAATATTGCTAAGGAAGAAGGCTTTACTAAAATAGCAAATATATTTAACAATATAGCTGAAATTGAAAAAACTCATAGTGACAGATTTACTAATTTTGCTAATTTACTTGAAACCAATAAGTTGTTTATAAGCGATATCGAAACTGAATGGATGTGTTTAAATTGTGGTTACATTTACAAAGGTAATAATGTGCCAGAAAAATGTCCTATTTGTAATCATAATAAAGGTTATTTTATTAGAGTTGAATTATCTCCATATACTAAATAAAAATAAAATCACCAGCTTAGCCAGTAAGCTTGACATATTCCTATAAGAACTTATTAACTGCTTATACTACTTGTACCTTAAAATTGACAGCTATATTATACTACTAAAAGCTAATATAAACTAGATAGCTTTTAGTAGTAAGCATCATTATAAAAAATATTACATTAAACCAATATACTTTGGGGGTGTGAAAAAACACCCCCTTTTACATTAAACGCCTTAAAGGTTCTTTTTACTATCATCACCTAAAGGTGCTTAATTGGGCTGACACTTGCAAAACATTTTTGCCTGCTACCCGTTAGAACGGGGTTTATTACCTTCTGTCAAATGGACATATATCTTCCAGTGTCATTTGATTTGTCATCTCATCTTCTTTTAACTGATTTGC
>UQRG01000230.1 GCA_900543365.1 uncultured Eubacterium sp.
ACTTTTTACCTAAAATATAATAAAGTCAGTTCCCATAAAAAACAGTTATATAATATTTGTGATATTTCCACATTTTTACCAAATATTTTTTGTAAAAAAAATGTATGTATAACCTGTACCCTATTTATCGTAAAACAATATATACCGCTAAAATAAATTTATATTGACCATAACAATTTGAAAATAATCCTTATATTTCTAAATTACACCAATTCTCTATTTTTCCTGTATTGTAAAGGTGATATACCTTTACATTTTTTAAAAACATCTCCAAAATAATTACTATCATTAAAACCCGATTCATAAGCAATTTCTGTAATAGATAACTTTGTTTCCAAAAGAAGTTCACAAGCCCTTTTTATTCTTAAATTAAGCAAATATTCCTTAAAACCAAAGCCTGTTACTTCCTTAAATTTTTTAGAAAAATATGTACTACTCATATTAACAAATTCAGCAATTTCACTTAAAGTAATATTTTTATTGTAATTATCAACAATATATTTTGCTGCTGACTGAATATGCTCATCTGATTTGTTTAATGAATGAGAACTATTATAAACACTAACTCCTAAATGACCTGCAACATTTTTTCTATATCTTATTATAAAAATTAAAAGTTCCTCTAAATAACACTCCATAAGTTCGTATGAAAAATCATCAGGATTTTTATATTCGTTATACAATTGACGCATAATAGAGCCAACATATTCTCGACGCTGCATAGGTATTGAAAACACTGTTTGTTTAAAACAATCTTCAATTTCTTTTCTTCCAAATTTTTCTATTAATCTTGCAATATGGTTATCATTAAATCGTACAAATGACCTTTCATTTTCTTTGTCCGAACTATATGTACTTTTGTGCATAACATTTTTGTTAATAAACACCATATCACCTTTTGATATGTTGTATATTTCACTTTCTATAAAAAATTTTCTATTTCCGGCAATGAGATAATATATTTCGTACACTGGATGAAAATGTGCAGTTTTCATTTCAAAATACTTACCTTGTCTTTCAGTACCTACCTCAATACTTTCATAATGTCTTTTCATATTATCACCACCTTAAAAAATCTGTAAATTAATTATAACACACAAACAATTAAAGGTAAATACGATTTTCTTGTGGTATGATTTGGTTTTTTGTAAAAAAATTGTGTGTTATATAAAGAAATTCTAACGAATTCGTGAGAGTTATTGACTTGTTACGGAAAATATGCTTTAATATAACAAACCATTATTGTGTTAATAAAGAATGAGGTGCTGTTATGCCGATGTGTTATAATAAATTATGGAAAATGTTGATAGATAGAAATTTGAATAAAACAGATTTAAAAGAAAATTCAGGTATTAGTTTTAATGTATTGGCTAGAATGGGTAAAAATGAACCAATATCTATGGAAAGTATTGAAAAAATTTGTGTAGCTTTAAATTGTAATGTTGGTGATATAATGGAAATTATAGATAATAATAAACTTAATGTTAAAAGCTTTTCAACAATTGAGCTGTTTGCTGGAGCAGGTGGACTTGCATTGGGAATTGAAAAGGCTGGATTTGATACAAAAGCACTTATTGAATTTGATAAGGCTGCTGCAGATACATTAAGATGTAATCGTCCTAATTGGAATGTTATATGTGATGATATTGCTAATATATCGTGTTTGAATTTACAAAAGTATTTTAATATAAAAAGTGGGGAATTAGATTTACTTTCTGGTGGTTCACCATGCCAATCGTTTTCTTATGCTGGTAAAAGATTAGGATTGGAAGATGCAAGAGGAACTTTATTTTATCACTATGCAAAATTTTTAGAACAATTACAACCTAAAATGTTTTTATTTGAAAATGTAAAAGGCTTACTAACACATGATAAAGGAAATACATATAAAATAATTTTAGACATATTTGAACAAGCAGGATATATAATTACTAAAAATCAAATTTCTGTTTTGAATGCTTGGGACTATGGTGTGCCACAAAAACGAGAAAGACTTATTACAATAGGAATA
>UQRG01000231.1 GCA_900543365.1 uncultured Eubacterium sp.
TTATTTTGACAATGAAAGAGAAAAGGAAATTATAGATGAAATAAACACACTTAAGCCAGATTTACTTCTTGTTGGTATTGGATTTCCTAAGCAGGAAAAGTGGATTTATGACCATATTAAGGATTTAAACATTAAGGCAGCTGCTGGTGTTGGTGGTAGTTTTGATGGTTGGAGTGGTAATGTACAGAGAGCTCCAGAGGTTTTTATTAAGCATAATTTAGAGTGGTTTTATAGACTTGTTAAGCAACCTTCAAGATTTGTTAGAATGTTGCAGTTGCCACTTTTTATGATTGTTGTTATTAGAAATAGAATATTTGGTAAGTAGTTAAAAATGGGCTGTGGATTTTAACCACAGCCCATTAATTATGTTGTTTTTTAATATATAGTTTATTGAGTAATAACATATCTGTAATACATAACTAAGGCTTCAGCTCTAGTAGCAACATCATTACCTCTGAAGTTATCACCATTTATAATGCCGGCAGACTTTAATATAGCAACAGCACCAATATATTTAAAATCTACATCGTCATAAGGCTTAACAAAGGCATCGTTATATTTAGCGGCGTTTTTACAATTCATAATATCCATAAAAATATCAGCCAATTCATAACGAGTTATTTCATTATTTAACTTGTCGTCAGCAATATATTTGTAGCCTAAAAGCTCATTTAAGGCATTGCCGGTTAAAGGTTCTTCACCCTTAAATTCATTGCCTTTGTAGCCGTAACCCATATAGCGCATTTTATTAACAATGTCGGCATACCACTGTTCAGAAATATCAACATAGTTTTTTAAATCAGTATTTAAATTTAATTCATAACCGTTAATATCTAATATTTTGCCGGTATAAGCATCAACAGTAAAGTTATTTTCAAAGGCGTAAACAGGTATAGCATTTGTATTGTTGTTAATATAACTGTAATATTCACCAAATTTAACACCAGAGTAGGCATATTCAATAGCTTTATCTTTAGAAATATAATTATCCTTAATATTATCAAATAATTTATCATCTAAGTAATTTGCAGATATATTGGTTACTTCACCATTTGAATTAAGAGTGACAGATATTTTTTCATTAAAAGAAGAATAACCATTTCTCATTATATTGCAATTATAAGTGTATATACCATTGTTAACATTAGTAGTTATAGGACTAAGTTTATAGTTAGAAACATTAATTTTGTTAATAACATTTTCAGCTATAGTCATTAAATTATTTTGTGGAATATTATTATTAGTGTTATTTCTTTCTATGTTGTAGTATAATATTCTGCCCTTATTATCAACAGTAGCATAGAAATAAGGAATATTATTGCTATTGCTATAAATAGAAAGAGAATATTCGTTAGTATAATAATCCTTATTATAATAAAAAACTAAGTTTTCATTAACAATAGAAGTACCTAAAGTTTTGTTAATAACTTCAATTGCCTTATCAACAGTAATACTGTTTTTATGGTTTTCAATTTCTTTTGTTTCGGTAGGAGTAAGTTTAGCTGACGAACTATTAGCACTTTCTCTTTCCAAATCACTTCCAGCACCTTCATAATGAGTAGGCTCAACAGGTTCAAGAGTTTTGGCATTTAATAGATAACTATTAAATTTATAAACAGGTTTAATTGTTATAGTTTTCTTATCATAATTATAGTCAGACAAATAGCCTAAACTAAGACCATCATTAAGTACTTTTTTAGCCTCACTTTCAGTTTTTATACTTTCATTGTTGTCATATTGAGCAGTATCCATAAATGAAGGATAATTAAAGCCAACTACTTTGTTAGTATACTTATCAACATTTATAAATATTGTTTCAGTTGTTTCGATGCCATTATAATACTGTTTATAACAAAAAGTATAACTTCTAGTGTTGCTATAGTCGCAGTAATCATACTTAAAATTGCTATATTTGTCACCTACAGCTTTTTTAAGGAAAGTATCGGCTGTATTTTTGGCAATGGTATCAGAGTAAAGTTTTTTGCTATTGCTATTATTTTTATCTT